>JAEXSY010000486.1 GCA_023440105.1 Bacillota bacterium | reverse complement strand
GCATAGGTATTATCACTAACTTTTTCCTCTCCATTCGCATCTTGTGGACTTGCATCATTCATTATAAAGTTAGTATCAGGATACATAGTTTGTGCTTCATAAATTGCCTCAGAAAATAGATATCCTGGACACACTATCATCTTAGCTCCTCCCTCTACTGCAAGGGCAATTGTATCTAAATAAGCTGAAGTGGTTTTTTCCACAGGCTGATAGTACTTATATGAAATATTATTCTCAGAAGCATATTTTTCTAGTCCTTCCCAGGCTCCCTGGTTGAAGGATTTATCGTCGATAGTACCAGCATCAGTAGTAAGTGCTAATTCAATACTACCACTCTGAGTATCTTGACTATTATTACTTCCTCCGCATCCAATAAGTGAAATTGTTAGTATAGATGTAAGTAATAGAGATAGTATTCTTTTCATGATGTCCTCCTGTAAATGTAATAAATTATAAAGGAAATAAGATTATCATATAATATAACTATTTAACTACTTCTATCTTAATATTTTTTATATTAAGGTCTGTTATAGCAGTTTCATTATCTTTAACAATTTCTATTTTACCATCCTTTATTTTGCTATATACAGCCTCATAATCCTCTTGTGTAAAGCTATTGAATTTAGAGGTCTCCATAGGTAATCCTATTCCGTTAACAGAAGCGTCTAGGGTTAACACCTCTCCACCTGGGAAGCTTCCATTATAGAATTCTTTAATTCCGTCATATACAGAACCTGAAAGATTCTTTATTGCTGAGGTTATCACAGAAGCAGATTCATTGGATTGATCTACGTCGACTCCAATGACCTTTCCTGATGCATCCTCTGCAGCAGCCATAACGGAGTTTCCAACTGCCCCACCACAGGCAAATATCACTTCTGTTCCTGATTGATACCAAGCAGCTGCTGTTGACTGAGTTTCTGGAGTAGCATTGAAATTACCAGTATAGTGATACTTCATTTCTAAATCAGTAATATTCATCTCATCTGCTGCATATTCAGCTCCCTGAATAAAGCCATATCCAAATCTAACAACTGCTGGCAAGGCTATCCCACCCATAAAGCCCAATTTCTTATAACCGTCTTTAACAGCAGCATAACCAGCTAAAAATCCTGCTTGCTCTTCAGCATAATACACAGCATAGGTATTATCATTGATTTTCTCTTCTCCATTTACATTCTGAGGAGTAGAATCAAGGATTATAAACTCCGTATCAGGATATAAATCCTGTGCTTCATAAACTGCCTCAGAAAAGAGATATCCTGGACATACAACCAGCTTAGCCCCTCCTTCTACCGCAAGGGAAATTGTCTCTAAATAAGCTTGGGAAGTCTTTTCCGCCGGCTGATAGAATTTATGTGTAATATTATTTTCTACAGCATAGGCTTCTACCCCTTCCCATGCTCCTTGGTTAAAGGACTTATCATCAATAGTACCGGTATCAGTAATAAGAGCTAGCTCAAAGCTCCCTCCTTGAGATCCTTGACTATTGTCACTTCCACTGCAACCAATAAGCATAACCATTAGTAAAGATGTTAGTAGTAGAGATAGTATTTTTTTCATCATGTCCTCCTATGTAGTTATTAAATCATAAACGGTTTAAGATTATCATATAAAATAGTATCTTTCAAGATTAAAAATAAATGATTAAATATAAAAAAAATTTATATTCAAAGGACTTTTTCAAAGATTCATAATCGGTAATTTAACCTTTTTGTAATCAAAATAATACTATATTGTAAACTTTTTAACATTACGAAGATATTTTTCCTCTAAAGTGTTATAATTCAATTTATGAAAAGCCAAATATAGGAAGGAGGCAGCCTCAATTATCATTTGAGGCAAATAAGTATGAATAAAAAGCTTATTTCCGGTTTTTTATCTTTATTTTTACTTTTAGGTCAAGCTACTCAAGTAGCTGCAAATACGGTGCAGGAGGAATTAAATCAAAATAAAAGCTACCAAGAGGAACTGGAAAGTAAAATAAGCCAGCAGGAGGAAAAAATCTTCGGCTTAAATGATGAAATCAATGTTCTCTATAAAGAAGTTGATAGCAATAACAGACAGATATCACAGCTAGAAGAGAATATAAAAGGTACAGAATTAGAGATTGAAAGTACAAAAAAACGCATTATGGAAACACAGAAACTTTATGATAATAAAATGAGACAGCTATATAAAAACGGCGGACAAGCAGACTATCTTTCAATTCTTCTTGATGCCGATAGCATAGGGGATTTCTTATCAAGGGTAAATACCCTAACTAAGCTAATCTCTATGGATAGCCAGATAATAACTGATTTTAGAGGACAAAGTACTCGTCTAGAAACTCTTCTTACAGAGCTTGACAATAAAAAAACAGAAGCTGAGCTTCTAAAAGAGGATAATGAAAAAAAGTTAGCGTCTTTAGAAAATAGCAGGCAGGAGCAATCCTCATATGTAGAAGGTCTAGAAAAAGAATTATTAGAGCTGAATAAAATCATAGCAAGCCAAGAAAATAAACTGGCAGAAGAAGCTAGAATAGCTGAAGCTGAAAGAAAGGCTGAGGAAGAAAGAAGAGCAAGAGAATCTAAACAAGTTAACAACCCATCACAGGGAGCTAGCAGAGGTGGATATGTGGACAATCATGATCACTCCAATAAACGAAGCCTTGGTATATTTAAATTGACAGCATATTGTCCATGCTCCATATGCACTGGAAATTATGCAAATGGAATAACCTCTACAGGTACAAGAGCCACAGCAAATAGAACAATTGCAGTTGATCCAAGAGTTATCCCTTATGGCGCTAAGGTGGAAATTAACGGTAACAACTATGTAGCTGAAGATACAGGCTCTGCTATCAAGCAATATAAAATCGATATATTTTTTAACACTCATTCAGAAGCATTGAGATTTGGCGTTAAATATTCTGAGGTGTTTATATATCAATAAGATAATGGTCCTTTGGTGTATCCAGAGGACTTTTTTACTTTTATTGTAATAATCATAAACTTCAGTGAATATTCTATTGTAGTTATGATTGGAGTGATAAAATGAAAAAGTATATCTTTATATTTACTTTGATAATATTATTAGCTATAGCTTCAGGCTGCAGTATAAATTATAATGAATACCCTTCTTTCCAAACTAAACCTAAACATGACTTTTATACTAACAGTCTGACTTCCTTGCTCTCAAAGGAGGATGACTTTCAGGTCATGCTTTTGGAGACAAATTATTCTACAGAGATGGATGTGAACACTATTGGAAAAGATACTCTCAAGGAATTTTTTAAGAGTCTTTCAGAGAATAGCTTTATTACAGATAATGCAATACTGAAGAGTCTTCCAAAGAAACCTATCTACAGGCTATATATTAACAAAGAAGATGAGAAATATGTTATCAATATCTTTTCTGAAGACATAGCTACTCTTCATCCGTGGGATGGGCTATTTCCAGAGGATTACAT
>JAEXSY010000433.1 GCA_023440105.1 Bacillota bacterium | reverse complement strand
GGGCACAGGGAAAGCTTGCTAATAAGGTTGTAAGCGGTATGGCCTCAGCTGCTAATCCTCACGGAGGACAGGAGGAAACTGTTAAAGCCTTATATACCACTATGATGCACTGGGGAGCTATAATAGCAGCTCCTGGATATACAAGCCCTGTGCTTTATGGTGCTGGTGGTAACCCTTATGGAACCTCTGTAACTCAAGGACAGGACGGAAAAATGGTGGAGGATGTGAAGGAAGCAGTATTCCATCAAGCTAAGAGAACTGTAGAGATAGCTTCATGGATTAAAAAAGGACAGGATAAATAGATATCACTGCAAAGATACAAAGGAGAGCTGATGAAGCATATAAATTTCATCAGCTCTTTTTATGTTTGTTACTCAATTATATTTATTATGTATTAAATTGTAATTAATAAATTCTATATTGCTTTTAGGACTAACTCTATCGTGATATACTATATATAATAAAATTGTAATCTTGGAGAAATCATTATAAACAGAAAAGAAGTGATTAAATGAAGGAAACTCAAAGTGTAAACGAAAAAGGCATCACCAGAGAGGAGCTCATCCCCTCAGCCCTTCCCTATTATCTTGTAGGTGCTTCATGGCTCTTATATGCTATGATATTTCCAATGTATAAATGGTATCACTTTATAATAGTACTTCTTATATCCATAGGAGTATATATCATTTCATCAAAAGCTATTCCCCCTAAAAAAGTTTCGGTTTTTATTCCTTTTGAGCCTATACTCAGTGGTGATAAGACCGCCGATGAGCTACTCATTGCAGGAAGAGGTTATGCAAATCAACTAGAAGGAATAGTAAAGGGGATTAACAATGGTAAGGTTGTACAGGAAATTAACAAAATTATCAGTTATCTTCACAGGATCTTCGATCATATAGCAGAAAAACCTGAAAAAGCCAGGAAGGTTAGGAGAATGGTAAATTTCTATCTTCCTTCTGTAGTAAAGATCCTGGACTCCTATGAGGATATGGAAAATCAATCTATCTCCTCAGAGAATATTTCTTCAGCAATGGGCAAAATAGAAAGGTCCCTACCAGAAATAACAAAGGCAATTGAAAAGCAATTAGACTCCTTATTTATGGATGAGGCCATGGATATATCTACGGACCTGACAGTACTAGAAAGGCTCCTTTCTGCCGATGGACTCAGTGATAATGATAGCTTAAATAATAAAAATAATAATAGAACAATATAAAGGAGGATTATTATGGCTGAAATAAATGAAAACAATGGTATTCCCGTATTAAAGCTGGATACACCAGAATTTAAGCTGGAGACTACTCCCACTAAAGCACAGGAGGCAGTACCTGTCAAAAATGAATTGGAGACCTTCTCTCCAGAGGAACAAAAAATAGTAAAAGAGTTTGCAAAGAAAATAGATGTAACAGATAATAACATTATTTTAAATTATGGCTCCGATGCACAAAGCAAAATTTCCTCCTTTTCAGAACAGGCACTTTCGAAGGTTAAGGCAAAGGATTTAGGGGAGGTTGGAGACATGATTTCCAGCCTTATTGTAGAGCTTAGGGGCTTTGACGCCACAGAAGAAAGCAAGGGAATCTTTGGCTTTTTCAAAAAGCAAACCAATAAGCTCACTGCCTTAAAAAGCAAGTATGATACCGTTGAAGTAAATGTTGATAAGATTGTTAATGTTTTAGAAGGCCACCAGGTTCAGCTTTTTAAGGATGTTACAATGCTGGATCAGCTTTATGAAATGAATGTTCATAACTATAAACAGCTATCCATGTATATTGCCGCAGGTAAAATGCGTTTAAAGGAAATCAGAGAAACTACTCTGAAGGAGCTTATGGAAAAGGCACAAAAAAGTGGCTTACCTGAGGATGCCCAAGCCGTTAATGATATGGCAGAGCTGTGCAATCGCTTTGAGAAAAAAATTCATGACCTAGAGCTTACCAGGACTATTTCTATTCAAATGGCTCCACAAATCCGTATGGTTCAAAACAGTGATGTATTAATGGTGGAGAAAATTCAAACAACACTAGCAAATACAATCCCTTTATGGAAGAGTCAAATGGTTCTTTCCTTGGGGATGGCTCATACACAGCAAGCTATCAAAGCTCAGAGAGAAGTCAGCGATATGACCAATGAACTTTTAAGAAAAAATGCAGAGCTGCTCAAATCTTCAACGGTAGACGCTGCTAAAGAATCGGAAAGAGCTATTGTGGATATTGAAACCTTATCTCACACTAATGAAATGCTCATCTCCACTCTAGATGAAGTGATAACAATTCAGGATGAGGGACGTTCTAAGAGGCGTGCTGCAGAAGCTGAACTTGAGAAAATTGAAGGAGACTTGAAAAACAAGCTTCTTGAAATGAGCAAGAAAGAAGCATCACAGCAAAGGGGCTGATATAATTGTATAACAAGAAAATAGCAATAGCTGTAATGCTTCTTATGATAATTACTTCTATACCCTTTGGAGGGTATCGTTCTTTAAATAAGCTTTACAAAGAAGTTAACAGAACCTTTTATCAGGGAGTAGACGGTGATGGCTTAGGTATAGAAAATGACTTGAACAATCGTATAGATAATTCCTATAATCTGGTTACTATTGCCAAAAAATATATTGATTCAGAGAATGATGTAATAAAAAACACTCTCAAAGCTAGAGAATATCTGGTAAACTCTCAAAGCATAGCTGAAAAATATAGAGCAAATCTCTCCCTCACAGAAGCAGTAGAAGAGCTTTATACAGCTTTAGGGGATGAGAGTCTTGGTCTCTCTGATCAGGATAAAACCTACAGGCGCTCATTATACAGCAATTTAACCTCAAGGAATGATACCATAAGCCATGATGGTTATAATGACAAGGCTGCGGAGTTTAACAGTACCCTAGAGAGCTTCCCTGCTTCTTTGATAAGCAGGTTGGTAGGAATTAATAAAGCAGAGCTTTTTAGATAATAATTTTAATTACCTAGTTATTAATTAACTGAAAGGAAGATAGATGAAAATATTTATTAAACACCTTATGTTGATTTTTGCTTCATTGCTTTTCTTTTCCACCCCTGCTCATGCCATAGATGTGGTAGAGCCAATGGAGGACTTTTATGTAGCCGATTATGCCGGTGTTATAAACAGCGATACAGAAAATGCCATAATCAAAGCTAATGATGCCTTATATGCAAAAACTGGTGCACAAATAGTTGTTGTTACAATAGATTTTTTATCAGGAAGAGACATAGAGGATTATTCAAAGACACTGTTTAATAAATGGGAAATAGGCTCTTCTGAAAAGAATAATGGAGTTCTTCTACTTTTAGTTCCTGGAGATGGAAAGTTCTGGACAGTTCAGGGTAAGGGATTAGAAAACAAGCTGGATAGTGGACGATTAAATACTATACTGGATAACAACCTGGTAGAGGATTTTGATAATGGCAATTATGATGCAGCTGTTCAAAAAACCTTTAATGCTCTTTTTGCAGAGCTAGAAGATATATATGGCGATGTTAACATCTCACCAGGGGCAGGCAATAATTATGATTATGACAATTATGAGGATTATCGCTCTCCCTGGGGA
>JAEXSY010000173.1 GCA_023440105.1 Bacillota bacterium | reverse complement strand
AAGGAAATATTTATCTCCTCTGTACTCCCCAAGGGAACATAGTAGCCGTAATCAATAAGTGTAAAGAGCATTTCCTGTCCCTCAGGTGGAAGCCTGTGTATCTCATCTAAAAGCAATATTCCTCCTCTGCTCTTTTCAATTATCCCAGGTCTGTCCTCATGGGCTCCTGTATAAGAACCTTTTTTGACACCAAATAACTGTGCTATTAAAAGCTGTGGATTATTTGCATAATCTGCACAATTAAATATTGCAAAGCTATGATTATTTATTATTTTTTTATTTTCTAGAGCGTATTTAAACATAGCTCCAGCAAAATAAGACTTCCCTACCCCTGTTTCTCCTACAATGAGTGTATGAAGTCCTTTAGGAGGATATACAAGAGCAGCTTTAGCTAAGGAAATCTGATGCTTTAAGCTACTCTCATGCCCAATAAGCCTTGTGAATGGGTCCTTGAGCTCTTCTACTTTTTTATAATCCATATAGGGCACATATAGTACAGGTCTTCCTCTAGTCTTATAAACCTTTTTTTCTTCTATGAGCTTTGACAGCTCTCTAACTACATTAGGTCTTTGTATACCTAGAAGATCAGATAACTCTCCTGCACTACAGCCAATAATCTTACTTTTTTCATGCTGATCCCTGCAAGCATCTACTAAAGCATTTAAAATTTCATCACTTTTCAAGGCAAAATCATCCTCACTTCTTTATGTTTTTTGCCGGGAATTTTGCAACGCCTTTTATCTCATTATTTTCTACCATCATTCTGGTAATTTCAAAAAACATAATACAGCTAAAGGAAAAAATCATAAATAAGATTACAGAAACCACCGATGGGAGTCCTGGAAAGGCTATCTTGGGAACTAATATAATAAAAGGTGATGTAAAGGCTAATATCCATCGATTTACCTTATACCTTCTTGTAATTATTCTAGTAAGCCATAAGGAAAGAAGCAAAAAAGCAATCAAACCAATTATATATAACACTCTTATCATTTTATTTAACTCCTTTAATCTCTTTGCACATTTCAATCATCTGTTCTATAAGAGCCTTCTCAGAAATAGCTGTCATGAGCTGATCCTGAGCATGTACCATTAAAAGACTCATAATTAATTCACCACCATTAAGCTCAGCCTGAATCAATTTAGTTTGAGTATTATGGGCTATATCCAGTTCCTCCTGAGCTTTTATAATAAGCTCCTCTGAAGCCTCAAAGTTTCCTTCTCTGGCTGCCTTTAGGGCTTCTAAGGCATAGCCCCTGGCATCGCCACCATGAGATATTATTTCAAAAATTTCTGCTTCCTGCATCTTATTTCCCTCCATCAAAAGCAAATTGTGGTAAGTAATTCTTATTTATCTCCAGCATTTCCTCTACAAGCTTTACTGCAACATCTATCGATGGAACTAAAGGATGGCTGGACATAGCTAAGATTGCTTTATCCTTATCCCCATGAACCGCTGCCTCTACAGCATTTATCTCATAGGACTTTACGCTTTGTAGAAGTCCTAAGACCTCCGCTGGAAGTCTGTCTATAACTAAAGGTATTGCACCATTTTTCCCTACAATACAGTTGGTTTCTATTACACTGTCATAAGGCAGCTCCTTGATGGTTCCCTTATTTACAATATTCACTGTATGAATCTCTCTTTTATCATTATAAATTGCACTGATTAAAGATACTGCAGCGTCGGAATAATAGGCACCACCTCTCTTTTCTAGCTCTTTAGGCTTATCCTCTAAATCCTCATCCTTATAAAGCTCAAAGAGTCTTTCCTCTACCTTCTGTACTATTTGTGCTCTTGTACCATTACCCCCTTCTGCAGCAGCCTCCTGCTCCTCCATAAGAAGTCTATCGGTCATATAAAAGTATCTATGGTATGGGCTAGGTATCATGTTTAATGCCTTCAAGAAGTCTTTGTTCCACTTTAAGTCCGCAATATTATTCATGGTAAGGCTTGCCCCATCTAGAAGCTTATCTACTACCTCTCCTGTTACATCTTCCCCTTTTAAAAGAACTCTAGTACCCCAAAGAAGATGATTAAGACCTGCAAATTCAATAAATATATCCTGAAAATCTGCCTTAAGCATTGTTGCTATATCCATCTTCATGTGAATAGGTACGTTGCAAAGTCCCATACACCTAATTTTAGTATACTTGGTAATAGCTTCCGTTACCAGTCCTGAATGATTAGTAAAATTAATTAACCAAGCATTAGGGCAGAGCTTCTCCATATCTCTGGCTATTTCTAATAATACGGGTACTGTTCTTAAGGCTTTAGCAAAGCCTCCTGGTCCTGTAGTTTCCTGACCGATAACATTGTATTTTAAAGGAAAACGTTCATCCTTTTCTCTAGCCTTTAGACCTCCTACTCTGAATTGTGTAACAACAAAGTCAGCATCCTCTAAGGCAGCACTTCTATCTAATGAGAGAAACAGCTCCGTTTTAAGTCCTGCTTTTTTAAGCATCCTTTTTGCTAATGCTCCGACAATATTTAGCTTCTCTTCTCCTTCTTTAATATCTATAAGATGTATTTCTCTCACAGGAAGCTCTCTGCTTCTTTTAATGAAACCTTCTATAATCTCTGGAGTGTAGGAGCTCCCTCCTCCAATTACTGCTATCTTTATTCCTTCCAAGCTAAAACCTCCTCTAAGTGTTATAAGATTCTTTTATAAGGAAGGTGACACCTAAATGTCACCTTATTTGATATTCTATTTATTAAGCCTGTACAGCTCCTCTTTTATTGTCTTCATTTTTCTTAGCCTCAAGCTGTGCATTTTCTTCTGCTACTAGCTTCTTTTCATATACCTTAAAGAATGGATAATATATTACGCCAGTAATAGCTATATTGATAATAACCATAACCACTGCTCCCCAATTTCCTCCTGTAGCCATGTAAGCACCAATTGGAGCAGGAAGAGTCCACGGAGCTGTAATGTAGAACTTACCAACCAATCCAGTAGATACTGCAATATAGGATAAAATCCCTGTTACTGTAGGACCAATTACAAATGGTATGGCAAGGATGGGATTCATAACCAGAGGCACACCAAAGATCATAGGTTCATTAATATTGAAAATTCCAGGAATAATTGAAAATCTTCCAACCTTCTTTAGATATTCAGATTTTGAGAATACCATAAATATACATAAGCTTAAGGTAGCTCCTGAACCACCAATCCATATGAGCCACTGGAAGAAAGGTTCTGGTGCAATATTCATCATCGGTACCCCATCAGCCACAGCCTGAATATTTTCATCAATGAGCATTAGCCATACTGGTCTTATTACAGAACCTATTACTGATACACCATGAATTCCTGCAGACCATAAAAGGGTTATAAGAAGTACCGGTACAATAACTCCCAGGATGTTATTTCCCATAACATTTTTTACGGGAGCAAACAAAGCTAAAAGCTGAGCGTTAATATCAAAATCAAGAAGAACTCTAATAACCCACATAACCACTATAATAAGAGCTGCAGGTATGAGAGCTTCGAAGGAACGGGCAACGGAATCTGGCACCTGTTCTGGCATCTTAAGAGTTACATTGAATTTTTTCAGCAATCTCAAGGTTTCAACAGCAAATATCATGGTAAGAATAGCAGTAAACATTCCTGAACCACCTAAGTTAGACATTGGAAGAACCCATCCCATGGTAGCCGCACCTTCGATTCCTGCATCTATAGCAGACTGCAATACTGCATCAACATTTAGCGGAACTGTTGCCATCAAGAAAGCTGCTAGAGATAAAACTCCTCCTGATACACCATCCAGCTTATAGCTCCTAGCCAAACTATAACCCATACCATAGGAAGCATATAGCGACATAAGACTTACAGTAAGTCTAAAGGGAATCATGATATCAGTTACGTAAGGGGCCACCATCTCCCTTAAGGCTTCTACCGGTGGTTGAGCAATTATAATAAAAAATGAACCTACAATTATTAAAGAAAGTGTGGAAATAACACCATCTCTTATAGCTCTTAGATGTCTCTGCTCTGAGAGCCTAGCCATAGGCGGCATGAATTTTTCCTCAAGCCACAATAAAAACGTATTCATAAATTACCCTCCTATAAATATAAGTATTATTATTCCTCAGGCTCATACAGAGCCTAATTACTTCTGATGCTTTTTAATTTGTTCTATAACCTTATCAGCTCCAATAGGTGTATATCCCATAGGTACAATAAGCTCAATGGGAACTCCTGCTGCTTCTGCCTGCTCTGTAAACACCTTCATCCTGTGCTTTACTTGTGGAGCAACGATTGCTAAATCATATTGTGTGTCTTTAAGCTCCTCCTCAAATTCCCCTGTACCCACTGCTTTAATCTCTAGAGGAAATCCCTGCTTGTCTGCTTCCTTCTTAATAGCCTTTACTACAATAGCTGAAGACATCCCTCCTGAGCATACCATTAATACCTTCATAAAATTACCTCCTTTCTCTATAAATGTTTACAGCAATTGTCATGCCAACTAATAAAAGGATTCTAAAATGAGGGTTATAGAAGCTACTGTATCACCTTGATACACTAAGAGAATTTATTACTTTGTATTAGATACACTATATTAACAAATGATTTTCCAAATACCTTGAAATTTCATAGGAATATAGTATAATATAATCTGTTTAGTAAGAATAATAATATTGTTTAGTATATGTAATCATCAGGAGGACTTATGAACATCGGTTATAAGATTAAGCAGCTCCGACTTCAAAAGGGATTAACCCTAGAAGAATTAGCAAGTCGATGTGAATTGACAAAGGGTTTCCTGTCTCAGCTAGAAAGGAATTTGACCTCTCCCTCTATCTCTACATTGGATGATATATTGGAGGTATTAGGCAGTACTCTTTCCGACTTCTTCTTAGAGGAAAAGGAGGAAAAAGTGACTTTCCAGGGAAAGGATTTCTATGTAGATGAAAGAGAAGAATATACGGTTAATTGGATAGTACCTAACTCTCAAAAAAATGAAATGGAGCCAATTCTCCTCGAGCTTCTTCCAGGTGCAAAAAGCTTTGAGGTTAACCCTAGCGACGGAGAGGAATTCGGTTATGTTCTTGAGGGACGTGTAACTCTTGTTAATGGAAACAATGAATATGTTATAAAAAAAGGTGAGACCTTTTATTTAAATGGAAAATGCCATCATTTTATTAGAAATGACAAAAAATCAGTGGCTAAGATTCTCTGGATATCTACCCCACCACTATTTTAGGAGGTAAGTATGGGAAAACTAATTCAATTTAGAAACATCGTAAAAGATTTTGACGGTCAGCTTGTGTTAAAGGGAATAAATTTAGACATAAACGAAAATGAATTCGTCACTCTCCTGGGACCTTCTGGCTGTGGTAAAACAACTTTATTAAGAATACTTGGTGGCTTTTTAAGCCCAACAGAAGGAAAGGTGCTTTTTGATAATGTGGATATCAGTAATATCCCTCCTTATAAAAGAGAGGTAAACACTGTATTCCAAAAATATGCACTCTTCCCTCATATGAATGTCTATGACAATGTAGCCTTTGGACTTAAGATAAAGAAGGAACCTAAGGATATAATAGAACAAAAAGTTATGCGTATGCTAAAGCTCGTTGGTCTTGAGGAGTATCGAAAGAGAAAGGTTACTGAAATGTCCGGCGGCCAACAGCAGAGGGTTGCCATAGCAAGAGCCTTAGTTAATGAACCAAAGGTACTCCTTCTTGATGAGCCACTAGGCGCACTGGATTTAAAGCTTCGTAAGGAAATGCAGCATGAGCTTAAAAAAATCCAGCAGGAGGTTGGTATAACCTTTATCTATGTAACTCATGATCAGGAGGAAGCTCTTACCATGAGCGATAAAATCGTAGTAATGAGAGAAGGAGAAATTCTTCAAATTGGAACCCCTACAGATATATATAACGAACCCATAAATGAGTATGTAGCAAACTTCATTGGTGAAAGCAATATCATAGATGGGGTTATGCTGGAGGATTACTTAGTAATGTTTGAGCACAAGAGATTTAATTGCGTGGACTTCGGCTTCGAGAAAAACGAAAAGGTTGATGTGGTTATCCGTCCAGAGGATTTAGACATAGTTCCTAAGGAACAAGGAAAGCTTAGAGGAACTGTGAAATCAGTACTGTTTAAGGGAGTACATTATGAAACAGTAGTAGAAACCAGATCCGGAACCAGTATCACAGTTACCATGAAGGTCTCTGATGAAAAGCCTGTAATTAATGAAAAGGCTAATGAAAGAATGAGTGCTAATGACTTCTATCTTGACGTCAACGATATAAAGGAGCTCACAGAGGCCGATATCATTGCTAGAGCTGATGCACAGGCATGGAATCCAGATACAGATACTCTTATCTCTATTCACAGGGTAGAATATGAAATAAGCGAAAAGAATGGTATCTATCCCGTTACCTTTTCCACTCAAGCCGGTACCTCAATTACTGCTAATATGATTGTTACTGATGAAAACAGAATTGCAAGCAGTGAATATCAGGAAGAAATCTTTGCGGTTAATATCTTTAAGAGTGTAGACGATATAAAGGAAAGCTTGACTCTTACCACAGATTTAAAAACCTGGGCCAATGCTTCCGCCTGGAGCTTAGAGGATGACTCTCACGTAGAAATAACCGAGGTTATCTATAGCTTCGACCCTGAAAATATAGTGCCAGGAGAATATGAGGTAACCTTTAAGACCGAAGGCTATCAATATAAGATTGATACTACTGATTATTATGAGGTGGGCTCAGTGGTAGGTCTTGATTTCACTCCTGATGACATTCATATCATGTCTAAGCAAGGGAGTTATTAATTATGAGACAGTTTCGTAATATGACCTATCCTTATATAGCATGGATTTCAGCAATGATAGTGGCTCCGCTGCTGCTTATCTTCCTTTATGCCTTTACTACAAAGGGGAACGATGTAACCACCATACGTTTTACCCTTGATAACTTCACAAAATTTTTTAGTGATCCAATATATATAGATGTTTTAAAAAGATCCTTAGTAGTAGCAGTGATTACCACGGTAATATGTATACTCATAGGCTATCCCTCTGCCTATATTATCGCAAGGGCTGAGGGAAAAACCAAAGTTATGCTGCTTTTACTCATCACTATCCCCATGTGGATTAATATGCTCGTTAGAACCTATGCCTGGATTGGTATACTTCAGGATGATGGTATCATAAACACAATCCTCGGGTGGCTTGGCATTGAGCCTATCAAGCTTCTACATACTAACTTTGCTGTTATTTTAGGCATGGTATATAACTTTGTGCCATTTATGATTCTTCAGATATATACTTCTTTAGAAAAGATGGATAAAAGCCTTCTGGAGGCTGCCAGTGACTTAGGTGCAAATAAGATAGAAAGCTTCATAAGGGTAACCCTCCCTTTATCTCTACCTGGAGTGATCAGCGGTATAACTCTAGTGTTCCTGCCTTCTGTTTCAAGCTTTGTAATTCCTAAGCTTTTAGGTGGCGGACAATATGTATTAATAGGGAATGTAATTGAGACACAATTCTTAACCTCTGGTAATTGGAACTTTGGAAGCGCCATTTCTCTTATAATGGCAGTAATCATCATGCTTTCAATGTATATAACAAAAAGGATTGATAAAAATGACCCATCCAGAGGAGGTGCTGCTCTATGAAAAAGTCAAAAGGAATAATTTCAAAGATATTTATATCCTTGATGCTTTTATTTTTCTACATACCTATAATTTATATAGTAGTCTTTTCCTTCAACGGGAACAGATCTCTTACTCACTGGAACGGCTTCTCCCTTCAGTGGTATGAAAAGATGTTTAGCAATTCTACTATGACTGACGCTATAGTTTACACAATCATTATTGCCGTGCTAGCTACGATAATTTCTACTATAGTAGGTACCATAACTGCCATAGGGCTTTCGAAGAGCAATAGATTATTAAAAACTCTCGTGGAAAGAATAAGTGACTTTCCTATAATGAATCCAGAAATAGTAACAGCTATAGGGCTACTTATGTTCTTTAGTGCCTTAAGCATCGATAAGGGCTTTGGTACGCTTCTTCTGGCCCACGTGATGTTTTGTATTCCATATGTTATACTTAGTGTAGCACCTAAGCTTCGTTCCTTAGATCCTAATCTTGCAGATGCTGCCTTGGATTTAGGAGCAACACCCTGGCAGGCTCTTTTAAAGGTAATAGTGCCTCAGATAATGCCTGGTATAGTATCTGGTGCCCTTATTGCCTTCACAATGTCCTTTGATGATTTTGTAATATCTTATTTTGTAACAGGCAATGGAGTCAATAACATATCAATTCTGGTATATACCATGAGCAAGCGTATTAATCCATCAATTAATGCTCTTTCCTCAATAATTATTTTAATAATAACCGTGGTGCTTGTATTAATAAATTTATTACCAGCACTAAAATCTAAAGTAAAGGAAGGTACAGAATGAAAAAAATATCAGCATTAATCTTATCAGCAGCTCTTCTCCTCACAGGCTGCGGTGGTTCTGGCTCACAAGAGGCTATAGAAAAATATGGCAGTGATACCTTGAAGGTTTTTACTTGGGGAGAGTACACAGGAGAGAATTTAATATCAGACTTTGAGGATGAGTTTGGAGTTAATGTGATAATGGAATATTTTGATTCCAATGAAGCAATGTACACAAAGCTTCAGGGAGGATCTAAATATGACGTATTAATCCCTTCTGATTATATGATTCAGCGCTTAATAAGCGAGGATGCTCTTTTAGCTCTAGACAAGGAGCTATTACCAAATCTCTCTAACCTTGCAGAGGGTGTGACTAATTTAGCTTATGATCCAGAGAACAATTATTCAGTTCCTTATTTTTGGGGTAATGTAGGCATAGTTTATAATAATAAAAATGTTCCTAAGGAGCTTATAGAAAAGGAAGGCTTTAATATATTTAAAAACACTGACTATAAAGGCAAGGTTTATATGTATGATTCTGAGAGAGATGCCTTTATGGTAGCCTTTAAGGCTCTCGGCTACTCAATGAATACTGAAAAGGAAGAAGAGATACAGGCAGCCTATCAGTGGCTTCAGGAATTTAATAATACCATGGAGCCTGCTTACGTTACCGACGAGGTTATTGATGGAATGCTCAGTGGTCAAAAGGACCTTGCACTAGTTTACAGTGGTGATGCAACAGTTATTCTTGATGAAAATGAAGATATGAGCTTTTATCTCCCTACTGAAGGAACAAACCTCTGGTCAGACTCTATGGTAATTCCAAAAAACTCTGAGACTCCAAAGCTTGCCCATGAATTTATAAACTATGTATTGACCTATGATGCTTCTTTAGATAATACTGAAACTGTAGGCTATGCTTCCTCAAATAAAGAGGTATTAGATGATATGAGTAGCTCTGGTGGTTATTATGAGAATAATGAAGCCTATCTACCAAGAACCGGCTATGATAAGGATGAGGTCTTTACCGACAACGTTATTCTTAAACAAAAGCTTTCTGAGCTATGGCTTAAAGTTAAGGCAAATTAATAAAACTGCTGCACAATTCATCCTGTGCAGCAGCTTTTTTTGTATCTCTTTATTTATCCTAATTATTAATAAAAGCAAAGTCATCCTGTCTGTAATCTAGTCCTTCAATATACATAAGATCACTTGTAATATCTTCTCTGTTTCTGTCATAGAGCCTTATCAAAACCATTCCTTCCAGGACGCTAGAGTCTAATGGACAAACTTTAAGAAAATATCTTTCATTCTTCGTGGAGAGCCTTATCTTCAGCCTATTAATGGTTGTTTCTACTTGGTCTATGAGAAGATCACTATTATCCCCTGAAACTATAAGATACTTCCCTTTATCTGTGGAAATGGTTCTGGAAAAGCATCGGCTTAATCCAAAGTCTATCCAATTGAGCATTAGCTTATTATTATAGCCTTTAGAATATATGGCCATCCCTAATTCCCCTCCCATGGCAAAGGTAACTATTCGTGTGTTATCAACATATCGAGAAGAAATCAAGGTTATCTCCTTTCTAGAATCAAGGACATGAGACTGAATATCCACCAAAATGTCAAAGCTGTTATCTCCAATAAGATAGACATTGTTTTTAGAATAAATGAAATAAATACAAATAATTGCTATGAACAAAGTAGCTATCAACTGACTATTCATAATTCACCTCCCTAAAAAATATTAAATATAATTTTAAAATAGCTATATCTAAGTATAATTATAACTCTCTTAAGTATAAATAGCCTCCTACAATTAAAAATTAATATTTTGTTAACTCTTATTAATTAATATTTAATTGTGCTTTTACATTATTAAATATCTTATCCCTCTTAATGATTATAATGAATATTGCAGTTAATAAGATTCCTTTAACAATACTGCTTCCGCTGATGCTCCACCACACACCATTGAGACCTAATCCAAGCTCCCCAGAAAGGATTAAAGCAGCAGGAATCCTTAAACCAGTAAATACAATACTGATTATTGAGGGTATTAAGGTTTTTCCTAAACCGTTAAATGCACCAGCGGTGGTGATTTCTATACACATAAATAATTGAGAATAACCTAAAATATACATGTAAGCCTTACCCATCGATATAGCTACCTCATCACCAGGGACAAAGGCAGAGAATAAAGCTTCACCAAAGGCAATCAATATTCCAGTGGCTACAACCCCTACTACGGAAGCAATGGACATGGTGTAGACATAACCTTTAATAACCCTTTCCTTCTTGCCAGCTCCAAAATTCTGTCCTGTAAAAGCAGACAAAGCTGTAGAAAGTCCATTTGCGGTCATCCAGGATATAGCTTCTATTTGTGAACCTATTTTCTGTATTCCAATAGCTTCTGCTCCCCATGCAGCAATTATTCTTCCGATAACCATTGAAAATACGGTGAACAAGCCACTTTGAAAGGCCACAGGAATACCAAGGCGTATTATAGAAGAATAATAGCTTAATTTAACCTTATCAAAGACCTTAAACCTAAGATATTCTTCCTTTCCTTTAATAATCCTTATAATAAAGCAAAGAGTAACTAAAAGCTGTGCTAGTACCGTGGCAATTGCAGCCCCTGCTACACCCATAGGCTTTATAGGTCCTGCTCCATAAATCAGTAACGGGTCAAAAACCATGTTAAATATCAATCCTAAGGTATTAATTTTTAAAGGAGTTGAGGAATTCCCTGCACCGTTAAATATAGCTGTAAAAACAGGATTGATAAAATATGCAGGAAGACCAAGGCATATTATTGCAAGATATGTATCAGCCATGGAAATTACATTTGCATCACCTAGCTTAAAGTAATCAATTAAGGGCCCTCTAAGGAAAAATACAGCCAGTGTATAGAGTATACCAAGGACAATATTAAGCTGAAGAGCTGTACTAATGTAATTCTTTAAGGAGTGCATATCCCTTTTCCCAAGGTTCTGAGCTACCTTAACCTCTGCTCCTACTTTAGAAATCATTATAA
>JAEXSY010000138.1 GCA_023440105.1 Bacillota bacterium | reverse complement strand
TCTCTGATAGTATAATTATAACACCTTTTGTGCTATCTTTAAGTTTTACTTCATTACATCTATAATCCCAAAAAAAAGCCCTTGAAATCAAGAGCTTTGCATTAAACTATCTATTAAAATCCCCAGTTATTGTCCCTTATCTCCTCAATACTTCACTATATTTTACTTAGTAAGATATAGCTTTGCATCTAATTCGTTTGAAATAGCCATGTTATAAATATAAACATTGCTTATTTCTATAGCAAATAGGTTTTGCATGTGTTCAGATAAGTTTAGTTTCTCGAATTTTTTGTGATATTCCATTACATAAGCTCTGATATCCCCAATGTCAGGCAGAAAATAATAGTTTAGTGCATCTGTAGGAATATCATAGCTTTTAGTTAATATTTCCGGAAAAATTCTTCCGCCAAACAAATCAGCAATAAATCTAACATAAGCATAAGTTGCAAGCAGCTCTGGATGTTTTTCATTAACCTCATGTATTCTCGCTACACATGCTTCTGTAGAAGGCAACAATTTCATTTCCGATAATTTATCTCCAGCCAGAATATCTAAGTCCTTTTTTATTAATTCAGACCTATACAATTCTTTCGTAGCAAAAATTTTAATTCCCTCATGGTTTAAATGTTCATCAAGAGAATCCTCTATAGCTTTGTACATATCATATAGATTAAAGATATATTCAATATAACCTTCTTTACTTGCTTTACCTTCAACCAATCTGTTAATAAACCCAGTTTTTTCAGATGCTAAATGCAATGCATCAGTATTATTTCTTATAGTCACCATAAAATCCATAAGTATTCTCCTCATATTATAATTATTATCGCTTTTACTAATTGATAATAATTTTCTCTTAATAACATAGGTCATTTATATCATTTGCTATAATTATTGTCAACTGTGATTATTTTTTATGTTTATCAAGAGTTGTATAAGTTTCTTCCTCTGCTCCCTAGATGAAGGCTTTAAAATGTATATTAAAGAAATGAATAGTATGATACGGTATTTTTACTTATAAAAATAGCCCTAACCAAGTAATATCAGTGGCTAAGGCTATAAACCTCATTTATTTATAATACAAATCCTAAATAAGTCATAACTCATGTGCCTGTCACCTAGTATTCTATACTTAATAAACAAAGCGCGTCTGCACTGGCTTTATGACCTACATCTTTCATATCCTTAGACTCAAAAGCTTTCTGAATTGTATTTATAGGTAATTGACCAAGTCCCACTTGAATTAATGTACCTACTATCACTCTTTCCATATTTAATAAAAATCCATTTGCTGTCATAGTAATAATAATTTCATGACTAGTTTCCCTTACATCAAGAGAAATTATTTTTTTAATTGATTTCTTTGTTTTCTTATTAGTAGTAAAAGCTAAGAAATCATGTTCACCTACAAGGTTCTTTGCAGCTTGTTTACTTTTAGCTACATCTATTGTTTGATTCATTAAGTTAACATATTGTCTTTCAAACAAAGGACGATTAGGAGCATCTTTCTTCCATAATCTATATTCATAAGTTGCACTTTTCATTAAGTATCTACTATGAAATCTTTCATCAACAGTTTCAACCGATAATATAATAATATCATCAGTTAGATACTTTTCGAAATAATCAAAAATTTCTTTTTCGCTTAACCGACTATCTGGTGCTATAAAATTAACAATTTGCCCTTTAGCATGTACCCCAGCATCAGTATTAACCGCACCAATAACCTCTACCTCTTTTTCATAGAGCTTTGATAATATCAATTCTAACTTACCTTGAATACTCTTTTCCAAGTTATCTTTGGATTTATTAAACCCTATATATCTTCTACCATCATAAGCTATCATCATCTTATAATTTTGCATTTGAACCCTCCTTTACCTAAATAACAATTAATACATTTTACCATATATTAAGATAGGTTCATATATGTAAACATTTGTTATTGGAAATTCTTTGTCAGGCTTACTCTCTTTAGAAAAATTCTCTTGTCCCAATTAATTACACCTCTAGGCATATACCCTTCCTCAATAAGTCATAACTCATGTGCCTGTCACCTTTCTCCGTAACTACTCTAAATGAGATTTTTCCATTTTGTTCTTGTGTATATATTCTACATAATTATGGTATAATTCTAAAGTGCAATATTGAAAATCCGTAGTAGGATGGCTACGGAGGTTTTGAACGTTTTATCCTCCTGGGCTATTGGTGAATTAATTCACTATAGCTAGGGGGTGGTATTGGATATGTTTGATACTTTGATAAAGTGTATAGCGGTTATTTATGTAATTAGATTAATTCTAAAACATAATCTTTTTATACATCATTTAAAAATTAAGATTAAGTTTCTTGGTCTTGATATAGAAGTTAAAAGCAAAGAAAAAAGTGCTCCATCCTCTGAAGATTAGCACCTTTTCTTAATTAATCGTATTAATTTCATCCAATAGCCCTAAAACAAAATAAATGTTCTAAGGATTGCTTAGTGTTACCAGCACTAAGCTTTTCTTATTTATATTATATCAAACTTTTATAAAAAATAAACATAAATATTTTTAATTACTATAAACACAATGTTTTTCAATTTACAGTTGTATATTATTGACTACATTAATTAATTACGATAAAGTTTAATCAAGGTAAATATGTTAAATAATGTAAATTACAAATAAGGTTACAATGAGATTTTTAATCCTAATTAAATGGCATAGATAAAAATTATAGTAATAAACTCCTTCTAATTTTAATAATGAAAGGATATGTTTATATGAATTTAAAAGTAAGAGTAATAAGCCTTTTATTAATATCCATCCTGGCTGCTACACTTTTTGGCTGTAATGAAAATAAAAATGTACAATCATATGACAGTGAGGATTATGCGATAACCGGAAACAGTTCTAGTGGTACAGCTATAGAATTACAGGACGGTATATATAGGCTAGCCGAGACAAATAATGGTCCTTATATTATGTACGCAGATAAATCTGATCTATCGAACTGGGTTTACTTATGTAATAGACCCACCTGTAACCATGATGTATATGATTGTAATGCGTTTATCGGTGGTGCATACACCTTTTATTATTACGATGACCATATTTATTATAATGATAGTGACTATATTTACTCTATGGATATGTATGGCTCTAATCATAAAAGATTAAGACAAATACCTAACTTTAATGAATATAGTAACAAACTAGATTTATATTGGAATAATAAGTATATACTATCTCAAGTACAGTACAGTGAAGAGGATATGGGAATAGTAAAGAAATCTGTTTATGAGATTTCTTTTGTGAATGAAGAAGATGACAAGATTCTTTATGAAGATGAAGTGGAAGGAGATAACTATCCACCAGTGGGTCTTTCCTATGTTCATGCTAATTATTCAGGTAAATTTTTAATGGCACTTAACTACCCTACAGAGTCCCCTGAAGATGGAATGGTTCATGAATATGACTTAAATAAAGATACTTTGGTTCCTATTAAAGCAGATAAGGTTTATCAATCACCTGCATACTTTAAAGATGATACAGCCTATTACTATAAATGGAATGAAGGCTTCTTTGTAAAGGATATGAAGAGTGGAACAGAAGAAAAAATTCTCGAACCAATAGCAAAGGATTCTTTCGGCTTTATTACTAAGGATTACCTTATACAAGGATCAGGTTATACTTATGATAAAGAAGGTAACGGATGGATAACCATCTATAACTTAGAGGGGGAAGTTCTAGAAAAGGTAGAACTAAAAACTGATGAGGATTCTTTTTATATGGGATTTCTGAACTTTGAAACCAGTGACAGACTGTTTTTTTCCGTGGTTAAGTTAGATGGCACAGAGGATGTTTATTATATATTAAAAAAGGATATTGGAAGCGGAAAATCTAAATGCGTATTCAGCTATACTAATGGAAACACACGTGTGTATGTAGACCCTGAGAAGCAATAATGGTTAGTTAGGAAATACTAATACGAAAAATAATGGGAACGTTAGCAGGTTTGTGTAAAACAAATCTGCTAACGTTCTTTTTATGTATAGCGAGCTGGGAAAATAGGAAATAATAACTATAAGAAAAAAGTAAAGGAGTAAGAGCATATGCCTGAATTGAATTTGCCTAATATAGACCTTAACGAAGAATTGAAGAAATGTAGTAGTATGGAAGATTTAGTGGGGAAGAACGGACTGATGCAGCGCTTATTCGGAAATATAATTCAGCAGTTTTTGGAGGCGGAGATGGAGGAGCATCTTGGAAGGGAAAAATACGATAGAGTAGCTCCTAACTCAAAGAATTATAGGAATGGATACAGTCCTAAAACTATAAAGAGCAGCTTTGGTGAATCCACAATTGATGTTCCGAGAGATAGAAACGGAGAGTTTGAACCAAGGATAGTTAAGAAGTATGAAACTGTGTGTAACGAGCTGGATAAGAAGGTTATCGGACTCTATGCCAGGGGCATGTCGGTGGATGACATCAAATCAGAAATCGATGAACTATACGGGGTAGACATATCCCCTGCAATGATATCAAAGATAACTGATAAGGTAATGGAAACAGCTCACTCATGGCAGAATCGGCCGCTAGAAGCTGTATATCCTATCATGTATCTCGACGCCATACATTACAA
>JAEXSY010000132.1 GCA_023440105.1 Bacillota bacterium | reverse complement strand
TCCATCCTCTATCTGCCTCTCAAAGAGAGGTATTACTGAGCCATTGCTTCCTAGAACATTTCCAAATCTTACGGCTACAAACTCTGTTTTGCTTCGAGTATTAATGGCCTGTATTACCATCTCACACATTCTCTTAGAAGCTCCCATAACATTTGTTGGGTTTACAGCCTTGTCTGTGGATATTAAAACAAATCTATTTACTCCATATTTATCTGCACATTCTGCGGTATTTAAAGTTCCTACTACATTATTCTTTATTGCTTCTCCTGGGCTTGTCTCCATTAAAGGAACATGCTTATGGGCTGCTGCATGAAATACTACTGAAGGCCTGCATTCATTAAATATTACATCAAGTCTCAGCTTTTCTCTCACAGAAGCAATTAAAACCTTAAGCTTCAGCTCTGGATATTTTCTTGAAAGCTCATTCTGCAAATCATAAGCATTATTTTCATATATATCTATAATTATTAACTCCTCTGGCTTATAGCTGGCTATCTGCCTGCAGAGCTCTGAGCCTATAGAGCCTCCACCACCGGTAACCATAACCCTCTTGCCCTTTATGTACTCCTCTATTCCTTGGTTATCCAGCTTTACTGCCTCTCTTCCTAGAATATCTTCTAGATCGATACCTCTTACCTGACTTAAGTAGGGCTTCCCTTCTAAGAACTCCCAAACTCCAGGCACTGTCTTTATCTCACAACCTGTTTCACTGCAGCTCTTAAGAAGAACGCTCCTTCTCTCTTTGCTTAAAGAAGGAATGGCCAGTATTATCAAATCCACCTCATAGATAGAAGCTATGTCTTTAATATCCTCACTGTTTCCTAAAACCTTCACTCCAGAAATTGATCTTTCCCTTTTATAAGGATCATCATCTACAAATCCCACAGGTAAATAGGAATACTGCGGATTCATTTCTATGTCTTTTAAGAGGCTAACACCAGCATAGCCTGCTCCAACTATAAGCACTCTCTTAAGACTGACCTTATCAACCTTATTCTTAAGTATAGAAAACCGTCTATAAAATCTAAAAACAAGACGGAAGGCTGCAGTGAAGATGGTAATCAGTATTCCTGCAAATATGATTACTGGGTAAGGAAGACTACCGGGCATAAATGCACTTATGACCAGAATAATAGAATTACACAATATATTTGCTGTAATAATAGATAGTAGCTCATCTACGCTGGCATAAGTCCATAAGCTTCTGTAAAGATTTAAAAGCTTAAAGGTAACAATATATAGTAAGGTTATCGGCATAAACGCTAATTTATAATGTTCCAGCAAACTCCCAGGTATGTCGAAGGAGAAGCGAAAAATTAAAGCTAATATAAAGCTTAAATTGATAAATGAAATATCGCATAAAGCTAATATTAACTTTCGTAGCTTCTGTATTTTCATTTCTTTCCTCCTTTTTGTTCTCTGACACTAAAAATCATAAGATATCTATATTCAACATATTGTTTTTTATATATAGAATATATAAAGTAAAATTATATGTGCATTTTACACATTTTACTTGTTTTAGTTTAATCCAATAATAGTTCCAATTAATGTATTCTATTTTACTACAATATGTCTAATTTACAATACTTATATTTTAAATATTATGTAAATTGTTAATAAAACAACTAAATATTATCATTATATTAATACATTTACATTTTTATATTTTTCTTCATCATGACTCTTAATTACCACTTGAATAAAAGGGTCCTTTTACCAATTTCATCCGATAAATAAACGTATAAAAATTAATTATTTACCATATATAAGTTATAATGTAAATTAAGTTATATATCATCCAAACCATTAATAAAGTTAATCCATCCTCTTGTGAGTTGATTTATCTTTGTGATTCTTGTAGTCATAGCGATTGACCAATTTCGCCTGCATAGCCTCTTAATATTTCTTTTGAATTTGGCAATGGACTCCTGGTGAGGTCTTGCCCTCCACTTATCTTTTGTCTTGTAGAAACTAAACCCTAGGGACTTGAGTTTACTAGGCCTGGTAATCTTCGTTTTAGTTGCATTTACCTTTATCCCAAGCTTTGAGACATGCCTGTCATACTAAAAAAAATGAGCTTTGGTTAAATTAACCTAGCTCATTTTTATTTTAAAACTATTAAGATATTCTTTTGTCAATAAAATTAAGTACCTTATATTTATTTTATCATCACCATTATTTGTTACTATTAACCGCCTCTTCCGGTTGATAAGTAGAAACTATATCTTTAACCTCTTCTTTAATTCTATCTATATTATTAAACGTCACTATATCACTTAAAATAGAAATCTTATTTTTTAATATGTTGAAATCATAATAACCAGGCTTTCCGATAAATATCTTTTTATGAGTGGTATTAATCAGCCCTTCCTCAGACATTAAAAGCTCCTCATAAAGCTTTTCCCCTGGTCTTAGTCCTGTTACTTCAACCTTAATATCCACATTGGGTCTATATCCCATTAGTCTTATGAGCTGTTCAGCTAAATCATATATCTTCACTGGCTCACCCATATCAAGGACAAATATTTCTCCACCTTTAGCAAAGGCTCCTGCCTGGAGTACGAGCTCCACAGCTTCTGGTATCAGCATGAAATATCTAGTAATTTCCCTATGGGTTACAGTAACAGGCCCTCCCTCCTCTATCTGTTTCTTAAATAGAGGTATTACAGAGCCATTACTTCCCAGCACATTACCAAAGCGTACAGCGACAAAATCAGTTTTACTTCTTCCGTTGATGGCCTGAATTATCATCTCACAGATTCTTTTAGTAGCCCCCATAATATTAGTAGGATTAACAGCCTTATCTGTTGAAATAAGAACGAACTTCTTAGCATTATATTTATCTGCACACTCTGCTGCATTAAGAGTACCCATGACATTATTTTTTATTGCCTCATCGGGACTATCCTCCATCAAGGGTACATGCTTATGAGCAGCAGCATGAAATACAACTGTAGGCCTATATTTTTCAAATATATACTCCAACTTTCTAATATCTCTTACAGAGCTAATCAATACTTTTAAATCAAGGTTTTTATATTTTCTTAAAAGCTCCATTTGAAGCTCGTAAGCATTATTCTCATAAATATCCAGTACTATTAGCTGTTTTGGGTTATAGCTGGCGACCTGCCTACAAAGCTCCGATCCTATGGATCCTCCTCCGCCAGTTACTAGAACAATCTCATTCTCTACATAAGAGCTAATACCTTTTCTATCCAGCTCAATAGGTTCCCTTCCCAAGAGATCCTTTAAATCTAAGTCTCTCATGGCAGATATATTTACAGAATTCCCTATAATTTCATACATTCCAGGGATTATTTTCACCTTACATCCAGTACTGTTACAGAGGCTTAAAATTCTGGTTTTTTTCCTTGAAGGCAGACTTGGAATTGCTACAACTATTACATCTATATAAAGGCTTTTCACAAGGTCTGCTATATCC
>JAEXSY010000090.1 GCA_023440105.1 Bacillota bacterium | reverse complement strand
CTCTAGCACATTCCATATATGGAGTTAACCATAGAAAGCCTATGCCCATGGTCAGACCAGCAAGTATCAACCATCCGATAAAGCTCACATCAAGACAAAACAATCTCCACTTATTCCCTGACATCATCTCTTTTGATCTATCAATAGCCTCATGAGCTGTTAACGAGGTATTCTCCGCCATAATATAAGGAGCCATGGCATATCTATAAGCTGCAATAATCCCAGGAATGATAAAGAGCAATGTCCATAAAAATGTATATATCCCTGTGATTATTCGAAGCAATAATGCATTCCAAAAAATTTTAAAATAAGAAAATAAATCGTCAAATTCTGCCCCGTCTCTATTTATTAGCCTTATGTTAAACTTACAATATCCAAGCTTTATAACACTTCCTATAACATATACAACTAAAGTCCAAAACAACGCAATACTAAGACCACCAAAAAAAATTGGTAACACTGTCCGGATTCCCTCAATACTTATTACATCATCCATTGAATAAACAGTGTCTATTGTATGCCTTATATCTATATCAAAAATTTTATCAATATCAGAGGCTGCTCCCAGAATACTAGCTACAATCCCCGTACCTACAGCCAACAACCACTTTCCAGATAAAGCCTCTCGTGCTCTTCTTCTAAAATCACTTGCAAACAACATTATTCCCCCTTTATTATATTTCTTATAAAAAAATAATAACCATAATAATATTTTAACATATCATTAACAAAACAGTAACAAATATTACCAATTACATCCATTTATTAAGAAAATTCTTTTATTATATAAAAGTAAGCAATCACCACAATTCCCAATATAATTCTATAATATCCAAAGAGCTTAAAATCCCTTTTCTTAATGTAATCCATAAGAAAGCTTATTATAATAATAGAAACTAAAAAAGCCGTTAAAGAGCCAACGCCCAAGACAAGCCACTCCAGGGCATTAAGAGAGGTTCCAAGCTTTAAAAGCTTATAGCTGCCTGCTCCCAGCATTATGGGAATGGAAAGAAAAAAGGAAAATTCTGCGGCTATGGTTCTGGAGGCTCCAAGTACTATTGCTCCTATTATCGTGGCTCCGGATCTGCTGGTTCCTGGTATCAAGGCAAGCATCTGAAATAAGCCTATGAATATGGCCCTTCCATAATCTAAGTCACTAAATTTTTCTATCCTCCCCTGCCTGCCTCTATTTTCAATAAGAATAAAGATTAATCCATAAAAAATTAAGGCTACAGCTACAGGCAGCGGTTTTTGTAGAGCTCCTTCTATCTTATCTTCAAAGAGATATCCTGCTATTGCAGCAGGTATTGTGGCCAAAAGTATTTTAACCCATAATTTTATATCTTCCTTTCTTTGCTCTGTATCTTTACTCTTTAAAAATGGATTTAGTTTCTTAAAGAAAAGCAGTATTACAGCCATTATTGAGGCCAGCTGAACAATAACCATAAAGGCTTCCACAAAGGAATCCGATAGCTGAAAGCTTATGATATCCTCTACTATAATTAAATGGCCGGTGCTGCTAACAGGTAACCACTCTGTTATCCCCTGAATTATTCCTAAAATTATAGCCTTGAGTATCTCATTTATCAGCATAGTTGTCCTCCAAATATCTTTTAATAGGTATCTTTACTCTGATATTTATGAGATAAAAAAAAGGAATATGTACTAAATACTAAAATATGTGCAAAAATACTATAGCTTGCTCAAAAAAAAGATAGCTCATATAAAGCTATCTTTCATCAAAGTAATAATAGTACTATTCTATTTAACATAACAAGTATTGAATACATCTACCTTTAGGACAAAATCAGCTCATCTATGACCCTACAGTCAATACTCTTAAGGAAATTCTCAGCTTCAGCAAAAATTTCTTTATCCTCTAAAAACTCAGGATCGTGAGCATCATATTCTATTAGTACCTGGCAGCCTATCTCAGCTGCTATCCTCCAGAAGCCATCATAAGGATATCCAATAACATCGGTGTCCTTAAATACTGCATAACCATTTAAATTGTAGCCTAAAGGCATGTTCAGCTCTAGTGCTTTCTGGCATATTGCCCTGCTCACAGCTTCAGCTTTTTCGTCCCATCTTCCATAGCCTCGTACAAATAAATCAGGGTGTGCCAAATAAGCGAAAACCCCCGTCTCCATAGCTTCTATACAGTTCTTAAGATAGAGGTGCATATCTTCTTCATTACAATCTCTACCTAGATATTTGCTGAATCCATCCTTACCATTTTCAGTGAAATGAACAGCTAATATTATGTAATCAAGTTTCTTTTCCTTTATAGTTTCCTTGAGCCAGTTCATACGCTCAGGAAAGTACTCACATTCGAGTCCAATGAGAATTTCAATTTTATCTTTATACTTATCCTTTAAAGCCCTTAAGGTTTCTACATAGTCATCAAGCTCTTCCACATCCATTCTGATAGAAGAAACCATTCTGTCATTAACCTCAGGCCAAGGAGAATGGTCGGAGAAACCTAAAGTTTTGAAACCTGCTTTAATGGCACTTTTAATATAATCCTCTTCACATCCATAGGCATGCTTACACCTGGGAGTATGGGTATGATAGTTTGTCTTCATATGTATAGTTAGAGCACAGCTGAAGACGCTCTAACATGTCACTTCCTTTCTTTTTTTTACAGATAATATATAAATTCTCTATCTTTAGATTAACCTTCTTATCTCATCTCAAGTTCTAATCAAACTTAATTATATCACAAAACCCTCTTATTTAGCTTTTGCATAATCTAATAAAATATCAAAGGAAAAAGAATCCAAAGCTAAGTGCCCTTTTCATTAAACTAATAATTGTAATAAATTATTATATTAGTTACAATATGGTTATGTCATTTATCATAGGAGTAAATAATGTATAATAAAAAATCTAACTCTCTACAAAATAACAAGTCTACTCCAATATGGAAGGGAGTACTTTTAGCCTTTATTATTGCTTTTCCTGCCTGGATAGCAGGGAGAACCTTCCCAGTGGTAGGAGCACCAGTAGTGGCTATACTCTTAGGCTTCATAATAGCCTTTATTCCAAGAAGCTCTGACCTATCCCCAGGGATAAGCTTTACTTCAAAAAAGGTGCTTCAATATGCAATTATTCTTTTGGGCTTTGATATGAATTTGTTCAATATCATAAAAGTTGGACAAGAATCATTAATTATAATAATTACCACTATTTCCACCGCATTAATTGCAGCATATATAGCTGGCAGGTTCTTGAAGCTGCCTTCTAAAACTACAATACTCATTGGTGTAGGCTCCTCTATTTGTGGAGGTTCAGCCATAGCAGCTACCTCTCCCGTTATCGCTGCAGAAGAAGAGGATGTAGCCAGTGCCATATCCACAATCTTTCTATTTAATGTCATCGCTGCCCTTGTATTTCCATACCTGGGACAGGCACTTGCCATGACCGATAGTGGCTTTGGCATCTGGGCAGGAACTGCAGTAAATGATACCTCCTCTGTGGTAGCTGCTGCCACCACCTGGAGCAATGCTGTAGGTAATGACACAGCCCTCACTCTTGCAACCATAGTTAAGCTTACCAGAACCATGGCAATAATACCTATAACCTTTGTTCTTGCTCTATATCGAGCCAGAAAAGAAAAAAATCAAGGAGATACCAGCTACAGTATAAGAAAAATATTTCCTTATTTTATATTATTCTTTTTACTGGCTGCTGTATTTAATACCTTTGCCAAGCTCCCTTCGACTTTTACTTCCTCTTTGGTCACTGCGGGGAAATTCATGATAACCATGGCCATGGCTGCTATTGGACTTAATACTAATTTAATGAAGCTTTTAAAAAACGGGATTGCTCCTATCCTTTTAGGATTAATCTGCTGGATATCTGTAGCCCTTTCTTCCTTACTGGTACAGTATCTAAGTGGCTTATTATAGCATTAGATTTAAGTAACATAACAAAGGACAACAGGCTATAATTTTCCTGTTGTCCTAATTTTTATTCAATATTTATTCCCTAATCAAAGCTCTCCGCCTAAGGTTTTCTAGCACCGAGAAGAGGAATAACAACCTCATCAAAGAACCCTTCTGCCCTTTCAGGTCGAACATCGTAATTCTCTCCATTTACAGAAACAGATACCCCACTATTATTACAGCTCTTCATGCAGAAGCTAGCTTTGAATTCAATACTGTCATGAAGCCTTCTCTCCTCCAGAAGCTGCTGAAAGGTTTGAATGATATTATAGGAACCTTTTATATGGCAGGCACTGCCTATACAAACATTTAACTTTACCATTTTAATGTGCCTCCTTATCTTCCTTATAATGAACATGGAGAATCTCATGAACCCTTCCCTTGAGGACGCCATTGTATAGCTCCATCATGAGAGGATTTTCCTCAGATCTTTTTACATTACAGAGCTTATCTGCAGAATATAGCCCTGCTCCTCTCAATTCCTTTTCCTCTAGCCTTCCAAAAGGCTGTCCTGCACCGCTTACACAGCCTCCTGGACAGGCCATTACCTCTACAAAGTCATAATGCTCTCCTGCTTTAATTCTTTCAATGAGATCACTGGCATTTTTAAGACCGCTTACTATAGCTATCTTCACCTCTTTATCTCCATACATTATTGAGGTTTCCTTAACACCCTCCATGCCCCTTACGCCCTGGTAGGATAAGGTCATTAAGCCTGTGGAGGACTTGTCTGTAGCAAGTCGTCTAAGCACAGCTTCTGTGACACCTCCGGTAACTCCAAAGATCACCCCTGCCCCCGTCATAGTACCAAAGGGCATATCTATAGCTTCTGGGTCTAACTCAGAGAATATAATTCCAGCTTCCTTTATCATCTGAATGAGCTCCTGGGTAGTGATCACATAATCTACACTAGGTGCTCCATCTACTATAAACTCCTCTCTCACCGCTTCAAACTTTTTAGCTGTACAGGGCATAATAGCTACATGAACAGGCTTTCTGCTGGAATTCTTATTCTCCTCCTTAATAAGTGTGGCAAACATTTCCATAGGAGACTTACAGGTGGATACATCCTTTAAAAGCTCAGGGTAATTCTTTTCACAGAAATTCACCCAGGCAGGGCAGCAAGAGGTAAATAAAGGTCCTTTAGCCTCTCCTTTATTCAGCCTTTTTAGAAGCTCATTAGACTCCTCAAGGACTGTTAAATCTGCACCAGTGGAGGTATCATAGATTTCATCAAAGCCCATTCTGCGAAGGGCAGCCACAACCTTTCCCATGGCATTTTCTCCTGGTGCAAGCCCAAGCTCCTTTCCTAAGGCAACTCTTACAGCAGGAGCTACCTGAGCCGTAACCTTTATTCCTTTGTCATCTAAGGCCTTCCACACCTTACTCACATCATTTTTCACCACAATGGCACCTGTAGGGCAAACTGCAGCACACTGACCACAGCCTACGCAGGGAGAAGTGGCAATTGGCTCATCAAAGGCCGTGCTGATAGTCATCTTTGATCCTCTATGGGCAAAGTCTATGGCTCCTACATTCTGTACTTCATTACACATTCTCACACAGTCACCACAGAGAATGCACTTATTTGCATCTCTAGTAATACATACAGAGGAATCATCGATTTTGGGCTCTGAAGCTGTATTAGGGAAACGTACCCCTTCAATATTGAATCTCATGGCTAGATCCTGAAGCTTGCACTTTCCATTATTATTACAGGTAGTACAATCTCTGCAGTGGTTTGCAAGTAAGAGCTCCAGTATCATTTTTCTATATCTTCTAAGCCTTTCAGTATTGGTCCTTACCACCATCCCTGCCTTAGGTGGTGTTGAACAGGCAGCATCTAAGCCTCCCCACTGATTTTCTACCATACACATCCTGCAGGCACCGAAGATTGAAAGCTCAGAATGATAGCAGAAGGTAGGCAGCTTAATTCCAACCTTATTGATAAGCTGAAGAAGATTCTTTTCCCCATTTATCAGCACTGGTATTCCATCTATGGTCATATATTCTTTATTGTTCATGAACTATACCTCCTCTATGGCATGGAAGGCGCAGCTTCCTACACAGGCAGCGCACTTTATACATTTAGAATCATCTATTGCAAAGGGCTCCTTTATCTTTCCTGAAATAGCTCCTACAGGACATACTCTGGAGCACTTAGAACAGCCTCTGCACAGCTCTGGATGTATCTTTATCTTTTTAAGCTTCTGACAAACTCCTGTAGGACAGCGCTTCTCATAAATATGAGCCTCATATTCCTCACGGAAGGATTTTATGGTGCTCACCACAGGAAAAGCAGCAGACTTGCCGAGACCACAGAGAGCCGTAGCAGATATAGTTTCTGCTAGCTCCAGAAGCAGCTCTATATCTCCATTTCTTCCCTTACCAGCTACTATGTTTTCAAGAATCTCAAGCATTCTCTTAGTTCCTTCTCTGCAGGGAACGCATTTACCGCAGGATTCATTCTGGGTGAAGTTCATAAAGAATCTTGCTACCTCTACCATACAGGTGTTGCTATCCATAACTACCAGACCACCAGAACCTATCATCGCTCCAGCCTTTTTTAAGGAATCAAAGTCCAGGGGAAGGTCTAAATGTTCAGTAGTAAGACAGCCTCCTGAAGGGCCTCCTATCTGAACAGCCTTAAACTCTCCTCCATCTCTCATTCCACCACCTACATGGAAGATTATCTCCTTTAAGGTTGTACCCATAGGAACCTCAATAAGACCTGTATTTTCAATATTACCCGTTAAGGCAAAAGCCTTAGTACCTGGACTTTTTTCAGGTCCTATACCCTTATACCACTGCGCTCCATTAATTATTATCAGGGGAACATTAGCAAAGGTTTCAACATTATTAAGAACTGTAGGCTTATCAAAAAGCCCATTTTCTACGGTTCTTGGAGGCTTTACTCTGGGCATTCCTCTTTTCCCCTCTATGGATGCGGTCAAGGCACTTCCCTCTCCACAGACAAAAGCTCCAGCTCCACGGTTGATGTGAAGCTTAAAGGAAAAATCACTACCCAAAATATTATTTCCTAAAAGGCCAATCTCTTCCGCCTGGGCAATAGCTAGCTTCAGCCTGTTTACAGCCATGGGGTATTCTGCGCGGACATAAATATAGCCCTCGCTAGCTCCGCAGGCAAGGCCGGCTATCATCATTCCTTCTATCATTCTATGAGGATCACCTTCCATTATGCTTCTATCCATAAATGCACCGGGGTCTCCTTCATCACCATTACAAACCACATACTTTTCCTTCACCTTTTGTCTCTTTACCTGTGACCACTTTCTTCCTGTTGGGAAGCCGCCGCCCCCTCTTCCTCTTAAATTGGACTGTGAAATCTCTTCTATAATTTCTTCAGAAGTCATATCAAAAAGAGCTTTTTCAAAGGCACTATAGCCTCCTATTGCAAGATACTCCTTTATGGAAGTGGCATCAATCTGTCCACAGTGCTCCAGCACCAATCTCGTTTGATTATTGTAAAAAGGGATATCCTCCTGTTTCTTATATATTATTCCCTCCATTTCATAGGAAAGCCTTTCTATATGCTCTCCCCTTAAAATGGTCCTTTCAACAATTTCCTCACAATCAGTTAGCTGCACCCTTTTATATAACCATCCCTCAGGTTCAATTCTAACTAAAGGCCCCATCTCACAAAAGCCATGGCAGCCACTTTTCTTCATTCCTACAGCATCACCATGAGGCTCCTTTTGAAGCTCGACAGAGCAGGGTATTCCCCTTTTCTCCATCTCAGCTATGAGGCTTTCATATATTTCTAAAGAACCACTGGAGATGCAGCCTGTTCCAGCACATACTAAAATTTTTATATTCTCAGCATTTAACACTCTTTTATAAATATTGCGAATATTTATTAAATCCTCTCTACATCCAAGCATCCTAAAGCTCCTCCTTTAATACACTTAAAAGTGCCGTGGCCTTATCTGGTGTCATGGCAGGATAAACCTTATCATTGACAGTGATTACAGGGGCTAAGCCGCAGGCTCCTAGACAGGACACAGTTTCCACGGTAAAGCCTAAGTCATCAGTAGTGGCTTTTCCTTCTGTGAGGCCTAAATCTTTTCTAAGCCTATCAAGGATAGGTATAGACTTTCTTACATGGCAGGCAGTGCCATCACAAACCTTTATTACAAATTTCCCTTTAGGCTCAAGGGAAAAATTTTCATAAAAGGTAGCAACGCTATAAATCTTTGCCTGGCTTACGCCCAGCCTTTTAGATAAATAAGGAAACACTTCTCTAGGAAGATAGCGGTACTCCTCCTGTATTCCCTGCAAGATAGCTATGATAGAGCTCTGAGTACAGCCAAGCTCTTCTAAGATATCCTCTACCCTGGTGAAATCAAAAGTTTCATTCATTTTAGATACCCTCCAATTTAAAAATAACTCACCTTAATTTTTTTACCCATGAGCTTTAGGGAGTTTGATAGCTCCTCCACCAATCTCATTTTTATATTAAACCCAATAGGTAGCTTCGGGTTTTGATGGGCTGGATTAATTGCTCTTCCTACATAGAAATTAATATCAGTAGCCTCCTCCAAGAGAAGCTTGGAAATCAAGGAAGCTCCATCTCTTTTATAGCTCCATTGATAGTAATCCTGATTATCCTTTAAATAATCCCTGGCATATTCTAAAACCCTGCTGATAGTTATAACCCCTTCTGTCACCAGGTCTACCCCTTCAATCTTTGCTGTAGGAGGTATATCTGGATCTTCATATATCAAGGAGCTTGTGTCTATGGCCTTTTCTAAATACTCTGCAGCTAGTATGGAGGTAGTACCGCCACAAACTATATGCCTACCCTCTTTAGAAAAGAATAAGGACATCATTTTCTTCAGGTCTTCCTTGTTAGCAGGTGGCCCAATTAAAAGGTTAACTACCCTTCGCTGTCTTACCTTTATAGTGCATGCAGTAGTGTCATCTCCAGGCATTCCTCCATATAGATTGTTGCACTGATCTACCAAAATAGTGCTCAAGGTTTTTGCTGTTAATTCCTTCTGGTATATCCCTTCCATAAATTCAATTATGTCTTCACGCTGCCAGCCAAAATTTAAGGTCCTGCCTACTCCTGCGTGGACAGCACCATCACTAACAGCTATAAAAACGTCCTCCTCATTAAGTTTTATTTTCGATTTATATATAATTTTATTATCTATCTTTTCGCTGACCATGGGATAATCAAAGGACTTCCCATCTCTTAGAAAAATCACCTTGGGATTATCATATTGAATAATATCCGCTTCTAAGTTATTGGTAACCTTAATTATGGTAAAGGTGGAATAGGCAACCTTTCTCACTCGGCAAATAGGAAGGGTGGAAGCCATGGCTGCCACACAGTCTTCCAGTGTTAAGGAGTCAGCCAGCATAGTTGCTAGAAGCTTTGAAGTCAAGGTAGAAAGTATGCTTGCCTTTACCCCACTGCCAAGGCCATCTGCCAGCACTATTACCGTAGAGCCTTCCTCTTTAAAAATCATCTCTACGTGGTCTCCGCAGAGCTGTTCACCGTATTTATTTATGCTAACATAGCCTACATCAATACAGAGATCATTCATTATTTAAGAGCTCCTTTAAATTAACTAGTGCTATTTTTGTTTCGGCGGTAGTTTCTCCAAGAAGAGAAGCTATCTCCTGAACAGCACGCATCTGCTTTTCTATAACCTTATCAGTTATTTCTATGGTTCTGCGGCTTAAGGCTTCTTTATTTTCCTTCTGCCTTACTTCCTCTGTAACATCCTTCATAAGAGATATCAACACTCTATTGCTTTTATCGTATATGACTGTCTGTTCTACATATCTTCCATAATCGGCTAAATAAGCAAGCTTCTCAAAGGTATTTTGTCCCTTTTGATAAGCCTCAAAAAAAGGAGTTGGATCTAAAATCCGAACTACCTGATCCCCTAATATATCCTGTTCCTTTCTGAGCTTAAAAAGCTCTAAAGCTGCTGCATTTATCTGCTGAACCTCAAAGCTTTCATTTAAGACGATAATAGCATTAGGAGTATTCTTTATAATTATGTCAGAAAAGGATTCTGCCTTTTCCTTAAGATAAGGCAGACACATTGCCAAGTTTGCTTTTCCCTCAAGAACTGCTCTAGCCTTTTCTCTACAGGTATTGTATCCACAGCTACCACAGTTTAGCTCATGCTCTGGCTTCGTCTTTCCAATTTTATTTAAAACCTCTTCAATAGCTAAAGAACTAATAATCACTCTCTGTTTGCTGCAGGCAGCAAAGGTCTTTCTCAGCTGTTGACTATCGTATCCTTTCACACTAAAATCCTTTTTCTTAGCATAGCTCTTTACAGCTATATAATCTCTTATAGGAAGGCTTTCCTCTCTATCCATTCCTGGACCACCGATACAGCTGCCGTCACAAGCAGACATTTCTACAAAGCACTTTGTTATCCTTCCATATATAATATCCTCAATAGCTCTAGTACAGTTTTTAATACCATCTACGGCTAAATAAGCATATTCTTCCCTTTGTTCCATAGTTTTAAGTATTCCTCCTGCAACAGGGAAAAATCTTGCTCTTCCTTCTTCCTGCTCCTCTTCTAAATACTCGACTCTTATCCCTTCCTCCTCCATCCACTCTGTGAGCTCCTCAAAGGTTAAAACACAATCTATAAACTCCTTATTTCTATCTCCTTCCTCTTTTTTTGAGATACAGGGTCCAATAAATATGGTTTTAGCCTCAGGATTTCTATTCTTTATATCTCTACAGTGAGCCTCCATAGGTGTAATCACTGGAGCTAGATAAGGAATAGCCAAAGGATAATACTTT
>JAEXSY010000507.1 GCA_023440105.1 Bacillota bacterium | reverse complement strand
GTATACGCCACATACCTACTCATTCTCTTCATTGTTTAATTATTAATTTATAGTGAAAATTATATGATAAGAAAGATTTTATGTCAATAATGCAATAACATTTATTTGATATTATTTGTTATTTAGTACATACATTTAGTTATTAACATCTTATAAGAATCAAAACAGGTGATAATTGATATCCTCATAGATTACCTTTACAATTACCGCTGCAGGTACTGCTAATACCATTCCTATAAAGCCACCAAGTTGTTGTCCTAAGAGAAGCAGCAATATAATCATTACTGGATGGATGCTTATACTGTCACCAACTAGTTTAGGAGAAAGAAGATCTCCCTCAATCTGCTGAATAGCAAACATCAAAACTGCTGTCCATATTGCCTTTTCCGTCGACTGTATAAGTGCAAATAGAACTGCTGGAATAGCACCAATTATCGGACCAAAATAAGGAATTATATTGAGCACAGCATTAAATAATGAGAGCCATAACGGAAAATCTACACGTAAAATAACAAGGGCAACAAAGGTTAGAACACCAATAATAAATGATAGAATCAGCTGGGAAAACACATATCTCGATAGCACTTTATCTGCATCTCTGGCTATGTTTTTAAGCAGTTGCCTTTCCTTCCCAGGAAGTATTAATAAAAGCTTCTTAGCTATAAATTCTCCATCACTGATAAGATAATAGGTTAATACAGGGATTAAAGCTAATTTAATAAGCATACTGCCTAAGCCTAATAATATATCAATTAGATTTTGGGAGAAATCAATCACCATGGAATTTAAAGCGTCATATACATGGGAGGTATTAATATTAATAAAGCCTATATTATTTAGGTTTAACTTCCTTGCAAGGCTGCTTAATACAGTTTCACCCTCATAGATAATCTTTTCTAAATTCAAGCTTTCTTTAAATAATAGAGGAATAAAAAAAGTGATTATTCCTATCACAATTATCGTAATTGATAAAATTATACCTAAGGCTGCAAGCTTTTTATTTATGCCTTTATTTACTAAAAACTTATGAAGTGGTCTAAATACATATGCTAATATATATGATGATAAAATTATTTGAATTAGCTCTCTTAGAATCACTGAATTAATATAAATAATTAATAATACTATTATCATTATAGGTATCAACAAAGCTACAAAGATTCTTTTTATTATTCCTTTTGTGCTAATTCTCACAGCTAATACCCCCATCATTTTTGTGAGGCATAGAATAAAGTTTAATTTTACTATCTGTCTCAAAGATGGTCATATAGTCATCGGCTAAAATACACTGTCTAGGAATAAGAATGCTTTTACCATCTATAAGCTTATGAATTAGACCAGATGAAATAAGAATACCCTTAATCTCATAAGTTTTTCTTTCAATTATAATATCTTCGATTACACCCATGAGTACTCCTCTACTGTTATAAACCTCTAAGTCTCTAATCTCGCTAAAAGGAATGAAATCTTCCTTATTAAATGAAGTGGCTATCATTAGCTTATCTACTGTCACTATGTTTTCTACTAGAACCTGCTGACTCTTTTTAAATAAATTCAGGGATGATACAGAAAAGCCTGTAACTAAATTTTTATGAAAATCGATAAGAACATCATTAATATATCCTAGGGTTTTTCCTTTTACATTTACAACTTTCATGTACTGGAAGTCTTTAGCTCTATACATATAATCCTCCCTTCTCTACTTTATTAATTATTAACTGATATATAAAAAAAATACCCTGTTAAAGGGTATTTTTGTTCTTTCTATTCTATTCTCCATGAACAGCATCATGTATATCATCATGCTCTTCATAATCCCAGGCTTCTAATCCTTGATTGATTCTATAATCATTTATTGCTTTGTGTATAGCTTCCTCAGCTAAAACTGAGCAATGCATTTTTACAGGTGGTAAGCCATCTAACGCTTCAGCCACAGCCTTATTAGTTAAGGACCATGCCTCCTCTAAAGTCTTGCCAATAATAAGCTCTGTAGCCATACTGGAAGAAGCTATGGCTGATCCACAGCCAAAGGTTTTAAATTTTACATCTTTTATTATGTCATCCTCTACCTTGAGATAAATCTTCATTATATCTCCACATTTTGCATTTCCAACTTCTCCGATACCATTAGCATCTTGTATCTCTCCAACATTTCTAGGGTTTCTAAAATGGTCCATAACCTTATCAGAATATATCATTATTTGTTCTCTCCTTTTAAAAAATCTTCCCATAACGGTGACATATCTCTAAGTCTCTGAATAATTGGAGGTAACACCTCTAATATATAATCTACATCATCCTCAGTACTTCCATCTCCTAAGGTTAATCTTAAGGATCCATGAGCTATTTCATGAGGCAAGCCAATTGCCAGAAGCACATGAGAAGGATCTAAGGAACCAGATGTACACGCACTTCCACTGGAAGCGCAAACACCTTCAAAGTCTAAGGATAATAATATTGCCTCTCCTTCAATAAACCTAAAGCATATATTAGCATTTCCAGGAAGCCTGCTTTCTCCTGATTTTGGTCCATTCAAATGGCTATAAGGGATTTTTAATAGTCCTTCAACCAATCTATCTCTTAAGTTTACAAGTTTCTTATTTTTTTCTTCTATATTTTTAGTAGCAAGTTCAATAGCCTTACCAAGACCAACAACCCCTGGAATATTTTCTGTTCCAGCCCTTTTTCCTCTTTCTTGTCCTCCACCATGAATAAGATTGTCTATTCTTACCCCTTTTCTTATATATAAAGCTCCAATTCCTTTGGGTCCATAAAATTTATGAGCAGATAGAGACAATAAGTCTACTTTTAAATCCTTAACATCTATTTCTACATTTCCAATAGCCTGAACGGCATCGGTATGAAAAATAATCTTCTTTTCTCTGCATATATTACCTATTTCTTTTATAGGCTGTATGGTTCCTATTTCATTATTTGCAAACATTACTGATACCAAGATTGTTTTGTCAGTTATAGCTGCTTTTAATTCTTCTATGTTTACAAAGCCTTCAGCGTCAACGTCTAGGTAGGTCACTTCAAAACCATTCTTTTCTAAGTATTCACAGGTATGAAGCACTGCATGATGCTCAATTTTTGTAGTAATTATATGATTCCCTTTATTTTTATGAGCGAAAGCTATTCCTTTAATAGCCCAGTTATCAGCTTCAGAACCTCCCCCTGTAAAGAAAATCTCTCTATCCTCTGCTCCTAAAGCTTTAGCTACTCTTTCTCTACTTAAATCAATGGCTCTCTTTGTTTCTCTTGATAAACTATAAAAGGAAGATGGATTTCCGTACTTTTCACTAAAGTAAGGGAGCATTTCATTGAGAACCTCATCCTTAACATAGGTTGTTGCTGCATAATCCATATACACTATCTTATTCATTAATTTCACTCCTATTAACAAGATTCAAGGTCAATCTTTCCTTATTTAATCTAGTATAATCATCTAATAAATCTTGAAGAGTAACGGATTCCATAACAGAATCTATACTATCCTTAATTTTTTGCCACAAAATTCTTGTAGCACAACAGTCCACGTTACTGCAGGAAACTCCATCTACGCAATCAGATATTTCTATAGGTCCTTCTAGTACATACATAATATCTGCTACTGTAATATTATTGGGTTCTTTATTAAGTATATATCCCCCCTGAGCTCCCCTAATACTCACAATAAGCTTAGATTTGCGAAGAGGAGCAAATAGCTGTTCTAAATAATATTCAGATATCCCCTGTCTTTGAGATATACTTTTTATCGAAACCGGTCCTTCAGTACAATGAAATGCTAGGTCAACCATGGCCTTGACTCCATATCTACCTTTAGTTGATAGCTTCACAACATCACCTCTTAATTCTGAGTAATTTACTATAGATTGTCAAAATCATAATATCAAATCCTAGTATTAAAGTCAACAATGATTTTATGCTACCGTTAAATAAATATCATTTGCTCTTATTTTTTATTTCCTCCCAGTATTTTTTAACACTATCCTCATACTTGTTGCTTCCTGGAGTATAGAACTTTTTATTTGATAAGCTCTTCGGCATATACTGTTGTACTACATAATGGTATGGATAATCATGAGGATATTTATAGCTTTCCATTCTTCCAAGCTCCTTAGCACCTGGATAGTGACCATCTCTAAGATGGTTAGGTATATCACCGATATTGTAATTTTCTAGTGCAGCTAGTGCATTAGAAATACCCATAACAGCACTATTAGACTTAGGAGCCGTTGCCAGTAGTATAACTGCCTCAGCAAGTGGTATTTGGGCCTCGGGAAATCCTAACTGCAAAGCTGCATCAGTACATGCTTTTACAATGGATATTCCTTGGGGATAAGCAAGACCTATATCCTCTGCGGCAATTACTAACAATCTTCTAATAATCGTGGAAATATCCCCTGCTTTTACAAGCATAGCTAAATATAAAAGGGCAGCATCGGGATCACTTCCTCTTATTGACTTTTGAAAAGCACTGATAATATCATAGTGTTTATCACCATCTCTATCATAGGTGAAATTATTTTGAGTTAATTGAGTAGCAAGCTCTTTCGTGATATTCACATCATTTTTAGATGAAGTTTTAATCATAAGCTCTAAGACATTTATAGCTCTTCGTAGATCACCTTGAGAGCTATTACTAATTATTTCGAGGGCATCTCTTTCAAAATTAATTGTCTTGTGAGGATATTCTCTTCTTAATATATCAATAGCTCTTTTTAATCCTAATATTATGTCTCTGTTTTCTAGAGGCTTAAACTCAATTACAG
>JAEXSY010000492.1 GCA_023440105.1 Bacillota bacterium | reverse complement strand
CTGGCCACTTTTGTTTTAGCTATGGCAAAGTATGTATTAGTTAATATAATACTATTTGCCTTAGGTTTATCTATAAGTATGAAGGGGATACTTTATATAGCTTTAATGTCTATGCTGGTAGCCTTCTTTATTTATAAGCCTGTATATAAGATGTCAGAAAAGGAATATATGAAAAGGGATTGGAAATTTAATGAATAAGGTGATGATTGGTGAATAAAAAGGGAAAGATAAGGGTTAATAGGTATAGCTTATTAGTTGTTATACTCTTTCTAATCTATGGTGCAATACTATCAAAGCTAGTGATGCTGCAGATAGTAAAGCATGATGATTATAGAGATAGAGCTAACAACACAGCTATAAGACCAATAACAGAGCAGGCTCCAAGAGGTAAAATATTTGATTCCTCTGGGACAATACTCGCAGATAGTAAACAAAGTTATGCAGTAGAATACATGGAAACGGAAGAAAGCAAAAAGGTTTTCTTTGATACTATGGCAACGGTTTTTCAGCTTTTAGATGAATATGGGGAGGAAATGCTTGATGAGTTCAGATTAAAGATTGATGAAAATGGCAATTTTTATATGAATTATAATTCTCAAGATCCTTCAACAATAAGAACCTTAGATTTGAGATTTAAACAAGATAGAAATTTTGATTATTACATAAAAAATGAAAATAAGTATTTCAAGGGTAAAAAAGCAGATAATTATACTGAAGAGGATCTTATTAAGCTAGAGGACTTAATGCTTGAGATTTCCCCTGAAGAAATGTTCCACAGATTAGTTAAGCAGTATAATATGTATCTCCTTTTGAATCCTACAGAGGAGGAAGCAGAGAAATATTCAGAGCTCAGTGGTGAAGAAATTACAGAGACGCTTTTAGAAAAGTATTCCCTACAAGAGATTAGAAAATACATGGTGGTGCTGGATGCTATAAAAATGCAAAGCTATTCAGGCTATAATCCTACTACCATAGCTTCAAATATCTCCGATGAAACAGCCTTTGTATTTATGCAGAAGCTTAATGATATGCCCGGGATTGATGTGAGGTATCAGCCTGTGAGATACTATCCCTACGGGAATCTGGCTTCATCAGTGATTGGTTATGTGTCTTCAATCAGCTCCACTCAAAAGGGGAAGCTGGAGCTCAAGGGCTATGATGCATCAACAGATAAGATTGGTGCTAGTGGAATAGAGGCTGCCTTTGAACAAGAGCTTAAGGGGGCAAAAGGAGAGAACACAGTAAAGGTAAATACCTATGGAAGAATTACTGAGGAGCTTTATAGGAAAGAAACCTTCCCTGGTAGTAATGTTCATCTTTCTTTAGATTCACCACTACAATATACTGCAGAGAGGTCACTGAAGGAGGCCCTTCAGGAATTAAGTGCTAAGAGGGTAATTGACAATGGCAGAAATATTGTTGCCAATGCTAATCGAGGAGCTGTGGTGGTTACAGAGGTGAACACGGGAAGGGTCCTTGCCATGGCTAGCTTCCCTGATTTCGACCCTAATATATTTACCATACCAGGAATGCTCACAGATGAGCTCAGTGAAAAATACTTTACTCCTGACTATGAGGCCTTTGCACAGGAATACATTAAAACTACAGGGTCAACAAAAACCCCTAAACAGCTTTTCTCTAGTGATTATACTGTGGATACCTATGATATATATCCTAAGCCTTTCTTTAATTATGCTACCCAGGGGCTTTTGCCAACAGGCTCAACCTTCAAGTTCGTTACAGCGGCGGCAGCTTTAGAGGCTGGAGTAGTTACGCCCTACGAAAAGATATATGACTATGGGATATTTAATAAGTATCCTGAATTTAAGAATTACCATGGAATGTGCGAAATATATAACAGCAGAGGAGGAAGTCATGGTCATGTTAATATGGCTGAGGCTTTTAGAGTCTCCTGCAACTATTACTTCTATGAGCTAGCCTATAGGCTTTATAAAAACGGGAATATTGATTCTCTGGCACAATTCTCCTGGGAACTTGGTTTAGGCTATGACCCAGAGACAGACAATGTTAAGGGTACCGGAGTTGAAATATACGAGAATAAAAATGGGCAGGTTTATTCCAGCTCTGCTTATGCAAATTTAGCAGCAGACATGGCTAAATTTGATGTGGTAAACATGCTTCAATCAGGGCAATACTCCAGTACAAAATTTAAGCATACAAGCTTCGATATAGCTTACGAAGGCAATGATGATCAGGAGCTGGCAGATGCTAAGCAGGCAGTAAAGGATTATGTAGCTGATGAATTAAAGAGTCTTGCTCACAGTATACCTGTTCGTAGTGAATTGCAAGAAAATATTGAAAAACTACTAAGAAGGTTGGTATCTAAATATTCTGAGGATAAAAGAGCTGAATATGATGATGATGATTTCAAAAATGCAACAATAAATCTAGTTGAATATATTGTGTCAGATAGAAAAGGAGATATAACATCCCCTGGTAATATGACAAACAGCTCCATTGGTCTTGGTATGAATCAGTTTACTCCTCTTCAGATGACCAATGCACTTGCCACTATAGTTAATGGTGGTACTAGATATCAGGCCCATCTAGTGGATAAGATAACCTCACCTGATAATGAAGTGATAAAAGAATATACACCTAAGGTAATAAAGGATTTAGAGCTGAAGGAAAGTACTGTGAATTCTGTTAAAAATGGAATGTCTCTTCTTCATAAGTCTGGAGTATTTGGAAATTTCCCTATACCTTCCGGAGGAAAGACAGGAACAGCTATATTTAGAAATGATCAGAAGGAGATTGGAAGATCCGATTATGGTGTTTATGTAGCCTTTGCTCCTTTAGAGGAGCCAGAGATAGCTATAACTGTAGTGATGTATGACTCAGCTCATGGTAGCAGTGCAGCACCAGTTGCTAGGGCTGTGATGGAAACCTATTTTAGGGATATAATTAAAACCCAGTATCCAGGATATACATCCACTACCACATCATATACCTTAGAACCTCCAGTAGCTCCAATATATACTGATGGAGAAATGGCAGAGAATTAATATTGAAAACTATGGGAGTACAGCATTGGAGACTGTACTCCCATATATTATTTAGGAGACGCGTAAAAAAAAGCGGCTCCCCAATAAACCACATGCTATGCATGTGAGTATCGAAGAGCTTTAGCGTTGAGTAGACCAAAAAAACCTCCTTTTGATATAATAGAAATATGTTTC
>JAEXSY010000373.1 GCA_023440105.1 Bacillota bacterium | reverse complement strand
CTTAATTACCTTGCCACTCTGCATTATGCATACAAACAAAATTATAAAGGCCGATATAATTATCAAAATCGTCGATTTCTTCATAGAAGTCTCCTTTCTTATAATAGCTTATATGCTTATATTTTAGTAATCCTGCTTATATAATCCTCATATTTATCTATATAAATTTTACCCTCTGGAGCTTTAGCGGCATAAAAAACCTCCTTAACATCTTTTATTCCGTGTTTATTAAGCTCCTTGTAAAGACTTTCTATGGTCATATTTAGCTCCCTTAGCCCTACCTCCATAACCATACCGTCATAGATTAGAGTACTCCTTAAGCCGTCACTCTTTACCTGAATCTTCATGTCCTTTCTAGTCACAGGCTTTTCTTCGGCCTTTTTAAGCACAGAGAGCTGTCCATTAGGCTCTATAACCGCAAACTCTACTTCTTCAATATTAAATATGTCCTTATTTCTAAGAATAGCATTGAGATCGCTTATCCTATAATTCACCCTCTTTAAGGCTTTTTCAAGTATTTTACCTTTTGCAATAACGATAACTGGCTCTCCATCTATTAGGTTCCCCATAGATCTATTAGCCATTGCAATTTTTTCAAGGCATACTCCTAGGATAACCCAGGTGATTAATCCTATCCAATGAGGCCAAGCTCTGCTGGTGAGATCTGTAGTAAGCGATGCTGCTATAGACCCTAATGTTATCCCTATAATATAATCAAAAAAGTTAAGCTGACTGATCTGCTGCTTTCCAAGGATTCTTGCAAAGATAAGCAGGCTGAAGAAAGATATTGCTCCTCTAATTGCTACCACTAACCCTTCATTCATATGCGCACCTCTATATCAAAGTTTTAAGTAAAATAATTAATGCATGTATTTACAAAATATAGTATGCTAAAAATAGTAATTATTATTCACTTCTCTCGAATTAGGTATTTATCTATAGGGCTATAGATAGCTGAGATAAATATGAGACATTAATTGATATTGTTATATCAGATAAAAGGATAAAAGGAAGGGTTTAAATTGTATAATTATCTGACAGAGGAAGCAATTGAGATTTTACAGAAGGAAATACAGCATCGAAAGTCTGTAATAAGAAAAAAAATCAATGAGGATCTTAAGGAAGCAAGGGCTCATGGCGACTTAAGTGAAAACTTCGAATACAAGGCTGCAAAACGTGACAGGGCCCAAAATGAGTCTAGGATAAGATATCTAGAACGAATGATAAGAACTTCAAAGCTCATAAAGGATGACACCACCTCTGAGGAGGTTGGCATAGGGAAAAGGGTTCTAGTTAAATTTCTGTCTGATGGGGAAATTGAAGAGTTCAAGATAGTCACTACTATAGAAACAGATCCATTAAATAATCTAATAAGTATTGAATCCCCTTTAGGAAAAGGGATATACAAAAGAAAAGAGGGGGAAGAGGTTCGGATTACCTCACCAGAGGGTGAGTATGTGGTGAGAATTGAAAAAATCCTTTTATAAGCAAATAAGAGTATCCCATCAGCTTTTCAGCCAATAAGATACTCTTATAATCCTTGTATTAACCCTTTGTTCTTCTAGCAAAATCAACAAATTTAAATTTATCTGGTCTGTGCCTGGACTCAGTATACTGAAAAAGCCTGGTATCATCCAGATAAGTATAGCTCTTAACTACCACTATCATATCATAGCCTTCACAGTCTAAAAGCTTTTGATCCTCTAGGGTGGCAGCCTCTACGGTAATTTCCTTTTGTGCAAAGGCAATTTTAAGACCCAAGGTTTCTTCTATATATTCATATATAGAATCCAGACAGATGGCTTCTGTTAAACCAGAGATTATTTCTCCATTGAAATAATCCTTGTCCAGTATAACCTTCTTGCCTCCCAGCTCTCTAATTCTTATAACCTTCCACATGGAAGCCTCTTCTCTAAGTGCCAGCTGTTCTCTTATTGTTTTTTCATCTTCCCCATGAGAAAGTTCATGAAGGATTGTGTTAACCTGCATATTTAAGTTTTTAGAAAGCTCCTTAAAGCTTGTAATACCAGAAACGGGCAGGTCCAATTTATTTATATCTAAAATCAATGAGCCTTTTCCTTTAATCTTATGAATGATTCCCTCTTCCTCTAAAAGCTTTAGAGATTTTCTTATAGTATCACGGGAAACCTCATAAGTGTCCATGAGCTCTTTTTCTGAAGGAAGCTTATCGTTTCTCTTATAAGTTCCTTCTTCAATTTTGGCTAATATATCACTGTATATAAGTAAATATTTACTATCCATCAATCATCACCGATATAATTCTAACATCGCTACTAATTATTTACAAGATAAAAAGCAACAGCTTCAAAGGGCCTTAAAACCATACTCTCTTTAAGCTCTGGTGCCTTCTGATAATTGAAGATTATGGGCTCTATAAGCTTATATTCCTGAAAAAGCTCCTTGCTTAAATCTATAAAAGCTTCCTGTCCATAAAAATTACTCAGCACTATAAGCCTTTCCCCTTTATAATCTCTAATATATCCAAAGACTCTATCATCCTCTTCTAATATTGGCTTATAGCTGCCTTCGGCTATGATATCTTTATTCTTTCTCAGGCTTATTAGCTTCTTATAATAATAAAAGATAGAAGCCTTATCTTCTAGTGTCCTGCTTACATTTATATCACTGTAATTTGAGGCTGCAGCTATCCATGGCTTTCCTGCAGTAAAGCCACCATTTTCATCACCATTCCACTGCATGGGAGACCTTCCATTATCCCTAGACTTGGCCTTTAGCACCTCTATTACCTCTTTTTCTTCCTTACCTTCTCCCATGAGGATATTATAATAATTCTTGCTCTCCACATCTCTATATTCTTCTATAGAATTATAATCAGGATTTGTCATTCCAATCTCCTCTCCCTGATATACAAAAGGAGTTCCCCTCATGAGGTGAAGAGCAGTAGCTAGCATTATAGCAGATTCAAAAGGATAGCTTACGGTATCTCCAAACCTTGAATTAGCCCTTGGCTGATCGTGATTATTCCAAAAGAGAGCACTCCAGCCATCTCCTTTCTCCATTCCTACCTGCCAGCTGTTAAAGATAGACTTAAGCTTCTTAAAATCGAAGTCCATCAGGGTCCATTTATCCCCTTCCTCATAGTCTACCTTTAAATGATGAAAATTGAAGACCATGTCCAGCTCATGATTATCTGGTCTGGTATAATTAATACAATTCTCTAAGGTTGTGGAGCTCATTTCTCCAATAGTAACTATGTCCTTTCTTTTTCCAAAGGTTCTTTGATTCATTTCCTTTAAGAGCTCATGAATTTGTGGACCATCAGTATAGAATCTTCTACCATCACCCTCCTGGTCATCCTCAAAGACCTGTGGCTTAGAAATTAGATTTATAACATCAAATCTAAAGCCTTTAACACCTTTGTCCATCCAGAAATCTAAAACCTCATAAAGCTCCTTTCTCACCTGTTCATTTCTCCAATTTAAGTCCCCTTGGGTTTTATCAAAGAGATGGAGATAATACTCCTGAAGCTTTGGGACGTACTCCCAGGCATTACCGCCGAATTTAGATTCCCAATTAGTGGGAGGCTTTTCCTCAGAACCCTTTTTAAAAAAATAATAATCTTTATAGCTTTTTTCACCTGCTAGAGCCTTTTGAAACCACATATGCTCCGTGGAGGTATGATTAAAAACCATATCCAGTATTATACCGATACCTCTTTTGTTGCTTTCATCAATAAGGAGCTGAAAGTCCTCCATGGTACCAAACTTCGGATCTATACTTTTATAATCTGCCACATCATAACCATTGTCCCTTTGAGGTGAATTATAAAAAGGAGTTATCCAGATATAATCAACACCTAAAAAGCTTAGATAATCAAGCTTTTCAGTTATTCCTCTTAAATCACCTATCCCATCTCCATCAGTGTCATAAAAGGATTTAGGATATATTTGATATATTGTACTATGCTTAAAATTTTTCATAAAAGTCTTCTCCTCTGTAATAGTTAAAGGAAGGATTTCTCCTTCCCTTATATTTTAAACCTTAGCCTTTGCCTTTGCTCTACCTTCCCAAAGCTCATACTGCTTAACGCCTATTTTTCTCTTAGCAAAGAGGACTGTAAGCACGAATGGTACTATAATAGCAACAACCATAGCAATCATAAATGGAAGGATGTATTTAGTTTGTATGGATAAGAAGCCAGGTATACCTCCTACTCCTATGGAATTAGCCATTACTCCTGAGCCTACAGATATAACCGCTGCTAAAGAGGATCCTATCATTGCAGCCAGGAAGGGGAATATATATTTAAGATTTATACCGAACATCGCTGGCTCAGTAACCCCTAGATAGCAGGATATAGCAGCTGGTATAGAAACCTGCTTCTCCTCTTCATTGTTCCTGTTAAGGTATATAATAGCCAGTACTGCTGACCCTTGAGCAATATTAGATAATGCAATCATAGGCCAGAGGTTTGTACCCTCAAACAGTCCAATAAGCTGTAAATCAATAGCATTGGTCATATGATGGAGACCTGTAATAACCAGTGGCGAATAGAGGAAGCCAAAAATTGCAGCAAAGAGCCATCTTAAGTTAGAGGTAAGACCTGAATATACCACATCAGAAATTAAATCACCAATCTTCCAGCCAATAGGTCCTAGAATTGTATGTGCTATGAGCACTGTTGGCACCAGTGCAAGGAAGGGCACTACTATCATAGAAATATAGGATGCTACTCTTTCTCTTAAGAATATTTCAAGATAGGCTAAAACAAAGCCTGCTAGTACCGCTGGTATAACCTGAGCCTGATATCCAATCATTTTTACCTGTGCAAAGCCAAAATCCCAAAAAGGTATAGACTCAGCTGTAGCAACTCCATAAGCATTTAACAGCTGTGGCGATACAAGAGTTATACCTAAGATAATACCAAGAATTTGAGTTGTGCCCATCTTCTTAGAAATGGACCAGGTAATACCCACAGGAAGGAAGTGGAATATAGCTTCTCCTATAAGCCATAAGAAGCTATGTGCTCCTGCCCAGAACTGAGACACCTCTACTAAGGTCTTAGTCCCCCCCTCCATAAGCTTTATGTCACCGATAACATTTCTAAAGCCTAGAATAAGACCACCTACAACGATTGCAGGAATCAGCGGTGTAAATATTTCAGCTAAGTGTGCTATCATCCTTTGTACAGGGTTCATGTTCTTTCTAGCAGCTACCTTCGCTGTATCCTTTGTCACACCTTCTACACCAGAAACCTCTATGAATTCATTATAAAACATAGGCACTTCATTTCCTATTATCACCTGAAACTGTCCCGCTTGAGTGAAGGTACCCTTTACAGTGGCAAGAGCTTGTATATCTTTTACCCTAGCCTTGGATGAGTCATTGAGGACAAACCTCATTCTTGTAGCACAGTGGGAAACAGCAGAAATATTTTCTTTACCACCAACATACTCCAGAAGCAAAGTAGCATCATTTAAATATTTACCCATAATACCCTCCTTTTTTGTAACCTTTTACATCTGTCACATCGATTAGGTTTTTATAAAAGTTACCATAATTTCCTTATATCCCAATAATAACCTGTACGTACAGGTATGTCAATATAATTAATTGAATATTTGTAATTTATTTCTTAAACCATAGAAAAAACTCAAACAATTGTTTTAACAGAGTAAGAATATAATTAAAGAAGCCTAAACCTATGGTAAACTTTCCCCTTTTTCTATTTACTACTATAGCAATATAGATAAAATGTTTATTACAGGGATGGAACAGGAAGCAATCCCTAAGAATATTATCTCAAAAAAAATATAAAGGAGGCTTTTCAATGTTTTATTATAAGGAAGAACTGATAAACGAAATAACTAAGGACAAACCAGATCCAGAAGCTGCAAGATTTATTCAAGAGGCTTTAGGCGGTCAATTTGGAGAAATGCGTACCATGATGCAGTATTCATTCCAATCAGCAAACTTTAGAGGAAAAGCTAAGCCCTATAGAGATTTAATCAGAAATGTATTCTTAGAAGAAATTGCCCATGTAGAGCTTGTACAATCTACTATAAACCAATTATTAGATGGTTCAGGTTATCCAGAGCCAGGCAACTCTGGTCCAAAGGGAGCTCCACTTAGTGAAGCGGTAAAGGGACATAATGTAAATCCTCATCATTACATAGTCGGTGCTCAAGGCTCCCTTCCTGTTGATGCTGCCGGTAACCCCTGGAACGGCAGCTGGGTATATGATCATGGAAATTTAATAGCTAATCTTATCAATAATGTTAGCTTAGAATCAACTGGTGTACTTCAAAAATCAAGAATATATGAAATGAGCAGTAATAAAACTCTTCGTGAAACCATAGCCTTCTTAATGGTTAGAGATAATGCTCACCAGAACTCCTTTGCGAAGGCTCTTGAAACCTTAGGTGTTGATTGGGGTAAGATATTCCCAATACCTAATTATGACTTAGAGAAATATCCAGAATGCAGAAAGTATATTGATAAAGGCTTTAATAACGTTCAGTTTAACTTCTGTCTGGATACCAATCTAATGAGTGAAATATTACAGGGAGAATCTCCAAGCAGAGAAGGAGGAGAAATGGCTGCTGTTCCTCCTTATGATGGCTTCCCTGTTCCTGAAATGCCAGAAAGACCTGAGGAACACGCTCCAGGCCTTGATGACCTAGACAAAACTATTTTTGGTAAATAACCTTATATAATTAGCAAAAGGAGCTCGTCCATAAATCATAACCTGGTTTGTGGACAGCTCCTTTCTATATAAATAGGTCTATTCAATAATTTGCAGCCCTTTTGATTAGCAGGTTCTATTTCCAGATTCTCCTTAATATACGAAATAAGATTAATCTATTAACAATCAATCAATAATATTAACATTCCTTAAAGTGCTGGTTAATATTTCCTGGTTTCCCTTTACCTATGGGGAAAAATAGATAGAATTATCATAAGGAAATAAAAAAAGAAGAGGTGTTAAGATGGATAACAGTAAATTAGAAGCTTCAAAAAGAGAAAAATCTTTAAGAGCAAATTCAATAAGAAAAGCTGGAGAAGTTCCAGGAATAATATATGGATCATCATTAGATAAGCCTATAGCTATCAAGGCACCAGAGATTGAACTGGCAAGATTCTTAAATCAGAATAGTAAAAGCTCTCTTGTAACCGTCAAGCTTCCAGACAAAAAAATAACCTGTTTAGTTAAAGAGGTACAGAAGGATCACTTAACGGATACTCTAATACACGTAGATTTTCAAGCGGTAAGTGCTAAAGATAAGGTTAAAATGAATATACCAATAAACTTTGAAGGAAGAGAATCTATAGAATACAACAACCTGATTCTAGAGACAGTTATTACGGAGCTAGAAATACAGGCCTCTGCGGAGAACCTTCCAAACGAAATATCAGTAGATGTATCTTCTCTTGTCTTTGATGACAAGTTATTTGCCAAAGATTTACCGCTTCCTAAAGAGGTAACTCTTTTAACAGAAGAGGATGCACTTATTGCAGTAGTAACTGCTCCTGCCATAAGCAGCACTGATGAAGATACCGAGGAGGAAGGTAGCGAAGGTGGAGACCTTGCTTCCAGTGAAGATGCTGAACCAGAAACTCAAGAATAAGAGCATACCTTAGAAACATCTGAAGGAAAATAATTTAGTATAATAGAAAGCCCTTAATGGTGATAATCAATTATTTGGTTATCACCATTTATGGGCTTTTGTTTATATCGCTAATATATACTCACCAAAAGGTATATGATAAAATATTTATATATCAGAAAGGAGATGTAGTTTTATGTTTAACATTAGCCAAATGGATATTGCGGCAAGCCGGGAGGTTTGCATAAATTAAGCATTGCAAAAACCTCTCATAAGTTTTAAATATAACTTTAGGAGGATATCAAATTGAATAAAATAGATATGAAAAACTTAGGCTTTAACAATAGATTTTCCACGGAAGCAGCCTTATACAATGGTCTCTACCCTGGAAGAATTGTTTTCCAATCCAAAAATCTATACCGAGTAATCTCTGAACATGGCGAAAATCTTGCACAGATTTCAGGTAAATTTCGTTATGAAGCAAAAACCCCTTCAGATTTCCCAGCCGTTGGTGACTTTGTCATGCTCAGCGGACAGGAAAAAGAAACTGCCATAATCCATCATGTACTCTCTAGAAAAAGTGCCTTCATCAGAAAGGCTGCAGGTACCTCACAGGCAGAGCAGGTTGTTGCCACCAATATTGATACGCTTTTCATTTGCATGTCTTTGAATAATGATTTTAACCTTAGGAGATTAGAACGCTATCTAGCAATAGGATGGGATAGCGGAGCAATTCCTGTGGTGGTGCTAACTAAAGCAGATTTATGTGAGAATGTAGATAAGCTGCTCCATGAAGCATACTCCGTTTCCATTGGAGCTGATATAGTTGTAACCTCTGTTATCCATGAGGATGGCTATAGTCAGATAATACCTTATATTAGAGAAGGTGAAACCGTGGCTTTTATCGGTTCCTCTGGTGTGGGTAAATCGACTCTGATAAACTGTTTAATTGGAGAAGATAAGCAAAATATAAATGGACTGAGGAATGATGACAAAGGTAGGCACACCACTACAAATCGAGAGCTTCTACTATTAAAAAATGGTGGTATGGTAATTGATACTCCTGGAATGAGGGAGCTAGGATTAGAAAACGTTGATCTATCAAAGAGCTTTTCAGATATTGATGATCTTGCGGCCTTGTGTAAATTCAGTGATTGCACCCATACCAGCGAGCCAGGCTGTGCCGTACTAAAAGCCATAAATGAAGGAATTCTTTCCACTGAGAGGTTCTTAAGCTACGAAAAGCTTAAAAAGGAATCAAAATATGATGGGCTTGACTCCCGCCAAATCGAAGCTTTGAAGATTAATAACATGTTCGGCAGTTTTGAAAGCATGAAAAAAACTCGAAGATTTGTAAAAGAAAAAAATAAGCGCCGATAAATTAATTTATAGATGAAATAAAAATAAAAAGAAGGTTGTCCATAAAAGTTATATACTTTTATGGCAGCCTTCTATTTTTATAACACCAAAGGATTAATAATTATTATTGAACTTCTTGATTTCCTGTTACTTCTGATTCAGTTAAAGTAAAGGAAGATTCTACTTCTTCACTTGCGAAGTAAACATTACCTTCAATTTTCATGTTATCTAAAGTAACATCATTTGCCTCTACATAAAGATCGCCAACAATTACTCCACCCTTTAATGTTGTTTTATCAGCCTTTATTGTTAATTTTGGAGTAGTAAGAGTGTAGGAATCAGTTATATTTCTATCTTCATCCTGATCATAAAGTGCAAGCTTACGGCCTTCATATTCTCCGCCTTCCTTTGCAACTTCACCTTCTAAAACCACCTCTTCATCTACTGTCAAATCCTGTTGTACTACTATTATCCAGGTACCATCTTCTCCCATTGCAGTCTTTAATGACTCTGCATCAGTAGCTACAGATGCACTTGTAACCACATCTGTGTCTTTATCTGTATCTTTACCAGCATTATCACCATTGGAACCACAGCCAGTAAATATTACAGCAGCAGCCATAAGTGAAAGAAATAATCCTTTAAATTTCATCTATTGTACCTCCTAGGATATTTTTCTTTGGTGTTATTCTTTTGTAT
>JAEXSY010000346.1 GCA_023440105.1 Bacillota bacterium | reverse complement strand
CTGTCTAAGAGAGGATATAGTTGATTTCTGCAGAGAGAATAATATCCTGGTAGAAGCATGGAGCCCTCTTGCTTCCGGTGAGGTATTTAAGGTAGAGGAGCTTAAAACAATAGCAGAGAAATACAACAAAAATATTGCACAGCTTGTAATTCGCTGGGTACTTCAAAAAGAAATTCTCCCTCTTCCTAAATCTGTTCATAGCGATAGGATAAAAGATAACGGAGATATTTTTGATTTTGAAATTTCTAAAGAGGATATGCAGCTTATTGACGAAATAACCACCTGCAAGGGCTCTGGAAATGACCCTGACTTTATAGAATTTTAATAAAAACTATACCCTAAAATCTAAAGATTTAGGGCCCTCTTATAGCTATGGGAAATAATCCTAAGCCTAAGAGGGCCTTATTTTTTTAGTTGTTTTTAATGGAGTTTTGACTATCTATTGTATCTGTTACAACCTCAGCATCCTGAGGGCTTTCTTCATCAAAGGTAGTCAAGGTCTTAAACTGGTATCCCTGACCCTTTAAATAATCAATGATTTCTGGAAGAGCCTCTACAGTACTAACCTTTGCATTAGTATCATGCATTAATATAGTTACCTGATTTATATTTGCCGACTGAAGGTATTCTACTCCTTCTTTAACTGATTTAAGAATCTGTTCCTTGGTTTGATGATTAGAGCTAGCATCACTAGAATCCACATTCCAGTCAACGTAAGCCACCTTATCTTCTTTAAGCTTTTCTTTCACCTTGTCTAGCCCCTTCCAGGACATAGCTCCGCCAGGAAGTCTAATAACCCTAGTTTGAAATTCTTCTCCTAAAACCTCCTGGAGAAGCTTGTCTGCTTTTTCAAAGTCCGCAAAAAAGTTATCGTAATTAACTTCTCCATTAGGATAAAGGAAGTTATATTTATGACTATAGCTATGATTTCCAATAGCGTGTCCTTCTTCAAGAGCTCTCTTAAGGGAATCTCTCTGCCCCTGACTCTGTTCTAGAGTTTCAGCCCATACAAAAAAGGTTGCCTTAACGTCATTTTCCTTAAGTATGTCCAATATTTTATTGGTACTCTCCGTAGAAGGTCCGTCATCAAAGGTTAAAAAAACTGTTTTTTCACCCTCTCCTCTAAGAAGAAATCTGTTTGCATCCTGTACTTTAAAAGCATCATAGGTATCTTCACTACCGGCTATAGAGGTATTGCTGCTTGGTCTTACATCCGTAGGCAAAACCTCAGGAACTGAGGTTTCCTCATCAGGAGTGTCACCTCCGTCATTTTCTGAAGGTTCTTCGTCCTCAGAGCTTTTATCACCTAAGAAAATCATATTTTTAATAATAGCAAAAAATTTTACTTCTGATGATGAGGAAGCCACTTTAAAAATCACTCCCCCTATAATAAACAAAATAAGAAATAGTATCCCTATTTTGATAATCTTCTTTCTTTTAGCTACTTTTTTCCTTCTGTTAAAATCTATTTTTCCTGTCATTTTATCATCCCTTTTAGCCCTTTATGTGATAGTACTTTATAATTCTACATTATCATTTTATTAGTTACAATATGTTTTTATTACCACTTAATATAATCACAGCTTCTCCTGAAAAATAACTTACATAATTTATACGTAGTTACAGGCAAGATAGTAACCATATATTAAAAATTTATTTTTATTTAGGGTCGTTTTTTCACTTTTTATCAAAAATCTAATATTTTTTAATGTTTTTTTATCTATATATAAGAGGGATAAATTACTATATGTAGAATTAAATATTAATACATTTTTTTAGAGAAGGTGTTGATTATGATAAATATATTCAAGAGAAAATTGACAACGGAAGAGGCATCGGAAAGATTATATGACTACACTAGGGCTTTGAGCACAGGAATAGCATCAGACACTAATACCTTACTAGACTTAGGCTTCGAAAAATCAAGCGTAATACTAACAGAGCTACTCTTCTTTCAATATATAATGTATAGAACAAATTTAATCCTATGGAGCAAGCTTCAGGATGAGCTTCTCTATGGAGAAATCAGCAAGCAATACTACTCTTTCTGTACACACTACATAAACAAAATCAACTCCTATGAAGCAGAAGGATTAAACAATAGTCATATTTTAGGAAGAAAAATTTTCTCTGAATTTGACAAAATATTGAAAGATAATTATGAAGAAAGAATTAAGGTTATTAATTCACAGATTACAATACTTTATCATTATAATAAAGGTGTCCCTCCTACCCTTGAAGAAAAGTTAAGCTCTTTAAGTCTGGCTCTAAAAATAGAGGACAGCTTACTGGAGGAGGTAGACCTTATTATTGATGAATTATAAGACTTCAATCGTATCTTTTATCTTTTATTAATAGGTCTCTATAAGCCAAAGGCTGGAGACCTATTTTTATTTTTCCTCAATAATTAAATATAGTTCCTGAAGGCTCCTTATTTCATAATCAGCTTTAATCCCAAGATTTTTTTCCTTTTCATCAGGATTAAACCAGCAGGTAGCTATCCCGGCATTAATTCCACCAAGAATATCAGAGCTTAAGGAATCTCCTACTATAAGAACTCTTGATTTATCTACTTTTCCAATGGCATTAAAAACATAGTCAAAGTACTCTTTACGAGGCTTTTGATAGCCAATCTCCTCCGATACAAATACTTCTTTAATATATTTCATCAAAGGAGAATTATCAATTCTTGAATGCTGTGTTTTTGAAACCCCATTAGTTACTATGTACAGATCACAATGTTCACTTAAATACTGACAAGCCTCTATTGCTCCATCTAAAAGAAAGTCCCCTCTTCCTAAAGCCTCTAGATAATCACTATTGCACTTTATTCCATCCTTATCTAAGCATAACTCCTGAAAAAGAAGGGTAAATCTGCTATTTAATATATCTTCTTTAGCTATTTCACCTAATTCAAAGCTCTTCCAAAGCTTATTATTTATTTCTATATATCTATTAATTATCTCTTCGTTGTCTTCTATTCCATAGCTATTAAACACATCTGATAGAGCTGTTCTTTCTGCTTTTTGAAAATCCAGAAGTGTATCGTCAGCGTCAAAGAAAATAATATCATACTTCATCATATGTTCCTCCCCTTTTTAGCAGGCTTTATTTAATTCTATAAACATAATTGTTCTTTCTCTTTTTCGGTATCGGTGCTTCTCCCTCACCATAGCCTAAAATACAGTTTCCAATACCTACATAGTTTTCAGAAATCCCTAAGGACTTCAATAGCTCTCTGCCCTCATCTGTTTCAAAAACTTCTTTTGCCCTATGTATCCAGCAGGATGAAACTCCTATAGATGCAGCAGCATTCATAAGATTTCCCATCACAAGGCTTCCGTCCTCTAAATAGGTTTTAATTTCTTTATCTCCAAGAACCGCAATCACTGTAGGAGCTCCATAAAAGGGATCCTCCCCTTCTCTTCCCATAACCGCTGCATTAAGTCTTGATAGCTTCTCTATGGTTCCCTTATCCTGAACCACAATCATTATAGCTGACTGTAAGCCCATGCCGCTAGGAGCAAACTTACCGGCCTCTAAAATAAATGCCAGCTCCTCCTCTTTTATTTGTTCCTCTTTATAAGCTCTAACACTTCTTCTAGTTATTAAGGTTTTTATGGTTTCACTCATTTTCATTGGCTCTCTCATAAATTATCACCTCATATATTTTACAAAATTATTAACTAAGCTTATTATATAATTCTTAGTATTTTCTATCAATTGATTATTCAAATAAATAAAAGGGGCTGTCGAAAAGGCCCCTTCTGGTTTTTTATTTTAATAAAGCTATCCAGGTTTTTCTACCACATATACCATCTACCGATAGGCGATTATATCTCTGGAAGTCCTTCAGCACTCTTTCTGTAAGAGGTCCAAAGCTTCCATCAGCTCCATAGGGCTTTAAGGAATATCCGCGACATATTAATGCCATCTGGACTATTTTAACTAATTCTCCCTTATCACCTTTTTTTATATTATTCTGGGAGGCTGCAGCCTGGGATTTAGGTCCAAAGGAGCCATCAACCGCAAGACCACTACCCACTACTGACTGCCAGTATATAATTAAAGCCTTATTAGTCAAGGGCCCAAAGGAACCATCTAAAGCAAGATTTCTATTAACCTTTTCATTTAGATATTCCTGAACCTCCTTAATGGTATTAGGTGTATTATTAGCATTTACTGGCTCCGGCAGATATTTGGGTCTGATTATACACCTGATTACAGCTGTCTTTCTAACACGCCTCATAACAGCTCCTCCATTCTCATCACTGTTAAGGCCTGTATTTCCTTCAATGGTGGTATAGCTACCATCAAAATTATTTTTTTCTACTATTCCTATATGAGTGGCTTCCCCTCGACCATTAAAATCAAAAAGGACAATATCTCCGCTAGTCCCTTGTTTTTTTTCAACAATAAGCCCTTCACTCCTGCCCCACTTTTCTACACTTGGGCAGTAAGCAGTTTTTTTTCCTTTATAAAACAGTGCCGACGCATCGGAAAGTCTGAACACATCCCAAACAAAAGTAACACACCAGGGATAAGCTGAGCCTTTAACAATCCTACCATAATAGTTTCTATTAAAAACTACATCATTGCTACTGGGAGGATTCTCCTTTACCCCAATAAAGCTTCTAGCCTTCTCCAATATCTTACTAGCATACATAATTTTTCCTCCTTAGATTATTTAATTATCTATCCCCCTGTTATTAATTTATTATATTTCCAAGGAAATAGTGCTAATATAATCTATCCTTCTGGTAAATATGCTAATAGCTACTACTTTTTTCTCGATTAATGAAAAAATCTCTTTTAAGGTTGAATTTTTTATTAAATAAAAAAAGAAAAGACTTTTATTTGCATCTAGCCTCTTCTCTTTTTATATTTTATTTATTTTTAGTGACACACATCACAGGGATCATCTTTGGGACAATCACTTAAGGATCCTGAATAGATAGTCTTACTCCTGCTTAGGGTACTGCAGTCTTTTGTAGTATGATATGACTTTCCTCCTGGAGTCCAGTACACAGTGTTAGATGCTTCTGGGGTGGCTACAGCATTGTTATTGCTTTCATTATTACTTTCTGTCTTATTACTTCCAGCGCTGCTGTTTCCAACCTGACTATTTACAGAATTATTGTTAGTATTAGTATTACTATTGCTTTCAGTATTGCTATTTTGAGCATTACCAGGGTTATAGCTGCCTGGCTTTGTATTAAATTTAATTGTATTTCCATCAGAGGTTGCAACAATTGTACCACTTTCATCTGTTCTATATACTGGAATATTGTCATTTTTTAATCTATCCATCACTGATTGGCTGGGTAATCCATATTTATTATCCTCACCTACAGAAATAACAGCATACTTAGGATTAACAGCCTTTAAAAAGTTAGTTACAGTAGCAGTTTTACTGCCATGGTGACCAAGCTTTAAAACATCAGCCTTTAAATTTAGACCTCCATTAACCATTTCCATTTCAGAGACTGCTTCTGCGTCTCCAGTAAATAAAAAGGAGTTGTTGCCATAAACCACCTTTAATACTATGGAATAATCATTGCTTCCAGAATAAGAACTGCTCTTAGGTGCTAAAATTGTACAAACAGCTTCCCCTAATTTGAAGGTTTTTCCCACCTCTGGAAGGGTAAAGTTAAGCCCTTTATTTTTAGCTGCTGTAACAAAGGATTCAAAGACCTTAGTTGTTGCCGTCTGCCTTGGGAAGTATATCTTTCCAACCTTAAATGAATTAATTATATATGAAAGACCACCTATATGATCCTCATGAACATGAGTGCCTATCACATACTGAAGATCTGTTATCCCCTGGCTATCAAGATAGCTTTTAACAGTATTATCATCAGCTCGATTACCACCATCTATCAGCATGGCATTATCACCCTGCTGAATAAGAATTGAATCAGCTTGTCCAACATCAATGAAGTGAACCTTTAAAGTACCAGTAACTTTATTATTATCTTTGCCAGCACTTACCTCAGTGCTTTTATCCTCTTCTTGATTATTTTCTTCAGGAAGCTTAGCATCAGACTGCTCCTCTGAATCAGATGAATCTTCTGGAGTTTTATTATCTTCTACAACATCTTCATCCTTCGACTGTTCTTCTTTTTCATCATCGATTGACTGCTCCTGCTGATTATCAGCCATCAAATTACTATTTCCATTATTATTTGTGTCTTCTGTAGGTACTACAGCCACTAAAAATACCATGGAAAAGAATGCTGAAAGAATAACCCTAACAGGCTTATTAAATCTCTTATTTTTCCACATTAGGAATATTCCTAATGGAGCAAATAAAATAAGAGCTAGCCACATTAACAAATTACTGTTATTAGATTTTCTTCTTTTCATAAATGAATCACCATATCCTTAGTTTTCTATTAATAGGTCTCTATGTATTCCTCTGTAATTTCAGTTGTAATCATTGAGTTTTAGCAGGATTATTTTGCTCATATCGACAGCTTTATATACAGACTCTATTTATAATTCTACAAAATATCTTAATTTCCTTTTGTTGCAGCAAAATGACTAAAATCAATAGTTTAAATTATATCTCAAAGGGCATCTTTTGGTTTCTTTACAGAATAAATATAATAGCTAGTTAAGATAAGTGATGCTAGGATTAATATGTGTAAAATGATATGGTATAAGTCTGGAATATAAACCTCATCAGAAGCTATAAGCTTTATCGTATTAGAAAAATAATTTCTTTTTCCCTCCCATGGTCCGAAAATAGTAAAAACCCAATGAAAATAAAATTGAATAAAAAACCACATAAATAACCATATATTTAATATATATTTACCCAGTTTTTCATAACTATAAAATAAAATAATGCTAAGTAAGAAAACAACAAAAAATACACCATCATCTTGATACCCTTGTGTAACTAGTACCTTTTCTTTTAAACTAAAACCTGTCATGTCTAGAGCGAACCATAGTAGTAAAGCTATATTAGCTATAAGAACTTTTTTTCTCATTAATAATCCACCTCTTTGCCCCATTATTAAACAGCTATTTTATTTATTGGTTATATTATAGTCCTCCAATATAATACCTGCTTATTTTCGTATATAACCATTATCGAGGAATAACTCTTCAGCTTAAGAAGTCTTGAAGGCTTCAGTGGGTATCTCCCTATTATATCAATATTATTTTTAGGCAAAATAAAAACCCCTCAAACGTGGTTATCCAATCGTCTGAAAGGTTAAATGGTGACCCCTAGGAGAATCGAACTCCTGATTCCACCGTGAGAGGGTGGCGTCTTGACCGCTTGACCAAGGGGCCTTAAAAACTACATTTTTTATTCTACACTGTATTGCAAAATATTTCAATAGGTATTTTAGATTTTTTTATTTTCCAAACATTATTTTCTAAGTATTAAGGACAAAATAAAAGAAAAGCAGCATAAGATTCTCCAATTCTCCACTTATCTACTTCTCACAATACAATTTTTTAAATATCTCTTCTTTAGTATTTATATTTATATCTGTGTTTTCCCTGATCTTTGTTAAAGCTGAAATCTACTTAAACTTTCTTATGTCTTTAATAGGAACCCTTATAGGGGCAGAAGCCTCTGTCTTTCCTCTTTGTGTTACCTCATCAATAGGAATCCCTGTTTCTCTAGCTATTATAGCTTTAACTCTCTTTCCACAGAAATTTCCCTGACAGGTACCCATGCCAGCTCTTGTCCTTCTTTTAACGGCATCTATGCTGGAAATAGGGATTCCTCTGTGGATAGCGTCTACTATCTCAGCTTCTGTAACCCTTTCACAGCGGCAGATGATATTCTTCTTAGGATCCTCATGGTCTATTTCTCCATCAAAGCTTTCATCCTTAGGTATGATTATTGCCTTTCTATAAGGATTAAAGTCTTCTTTTTTAGTAAGAGTTAGACCTGCCTCCTGAAGTATTTCTGCTACCATTTCAGCTATAGCTGGTGAAGATGTAAGCCCTGGGGAATCAATTCCTGCAACATTTATAAATCCCTTAACCTTGCTCTCTTCAATTATAAAATCATTAGTATCGCTGGTAGCTCTGATTCCTGAGAAGGTGGTTAGTGCCCTCTTGATATCAAAATCCTTTATAGATAGCCTAGCAGTCTCTACAACCTCCTGGAGACTCTCCATTGTTGTACCTACATCATCTCTAGCTCCCATTTCCTCAGCATTCGGTCCAAGCATAAAGTTACCGTGATAGGTGGTGGTTACTAATATTCCCTTACCCTTTTCTGTAGGTACTTGGAATATTACCGTATTCACAAGATAGCTCTGATCCCTTCCAAAGAGCACATACTGTCCTCTTCTAGGTATAATCTTAAAAT
>JAEXSY010000334.1 GCA_023440105.1 Bacillota bacterium | reverse complement strand
GAACAACTTCACCAGCTTTAAGCTCCTCTACGAGATAGCAGGCTCTATCTATAGCCATCATAGCTAGCTCTGGATCAATATCTTTTTCAAATCTCAAGGAAGCTTCAGTCCTAAGTCCTAATTTTTTTGAATTAATCCTTATATTCGTTCCATCAAAATTAGCACTCTCGAAGATTACCTCTGTAGTATCCTCTTTTATTTCAGAATCCAATCCTCCCATTATACCAGCAAGGCCGATGGTTGTGTCGTTATCTTTAATGCATAGTACTGTGTCATCTAATTTTCTTTCTATGCCATCTAAAGTGGTAAAACCCTCGCCAGCATCGGCTCTATCCACAACTATAATATCTGACTTTATTTCTCTTCTATCAAAGGCATGCATCGGCTGACCAAGCTCTAACATCACAAAGTTAGTAATATCAACAATATTATTTATAGGTCTTACTCCAGCGGCTAACAGTCTCTCCTGCATCCAGCTTGGAGAAGGCTCAATACGAACATTCTTAATACCTCTAGCTACATACCTTCGGCAATTCTTATCATCCTTTATCTCTACCTTTAAATACTCCTTTATATTTTCTGAAGATGAAGGATTATAGGAACAGTTTGGAAGTATATATTTTTCATTAAGAGTAGCTGCTGTTTCTCTCGCAATTCCAATAATACTCAGGCAATCTGGTCTATTGGAAGTTATCTCAAAATCAATAACCTCATTATTTAAACCAAGCACCTGCTTTATATCTCTTCCAATAGGAGTATCAACTGGCAGTATCATGAGCCCATGAACTGGTTCCTCAGTAGGTATCCCAAGCTCCTCCTCAGAACACATCATACCATTGGAAACTACTCCTCTAAGCTTACCCTTTTTAATTTTTAATCCATTAGGGAGAGATGCACCATGGAGAGCTACAGGCACTATGTCTCCCACCTTCATATTATTTGCTCCTGTAACGATTTGAACTAGCTCATCTTTATTTATGTTCAACTGGCATATTACCAGTTTATCGGCATCGGGATGAGGCTCAATACTTTCAATAAGTCCAGTAACAACATTTTCTATTTCCTCTCCCTCTACTATTATCTCCTCTACTTTTGAACCAGAGAGAGTTAATTTATCCGCCAGCTCTTCTGGCGATATATCAACTTGAACATAATCTTTTAGCCATTTATATGGAACCTTCATTATAATTACCTCCTAGAATTGTTTAAGAAATCTCATATCACTTTCATATAGCAGTCTTATATCATCTATACCGTATTTAAGCATAACCATCCTATCTATTCCGAAACCAAAGGCAAAGCCACTATATACCTCTGGATCAATTCCACAATTCCTAAGAACCTGTGGATGCACCATACCACAGCCTAAAAGTTCAATCCAGCCGCTGCCCTTACACACCTTGCAGCCATTTCCTTCACAAACGAAGCAAGTAGCATCCATTTCTGCTGATGGCTCTGTAAATGGGAAATGATGAGGCCTAAACTTTGTTTTAACTCCTTCTCCAAACATCTTTTTAGCAAATAACTCCAAAGTTCCCTTTAAATCAGCCATAGTAATTCCTTTATCAATAACCAAGCCCTCCAATTGATAAAAGATTGGAGAATGAGTAGCATCTACAGCATCTGATCTAAATACTTTTCCAGGAGAAATCATTTTAATCGGTGGTTTTTGCTTTTCCATTACTCTTATCTGCACAGGAGAAGTTTGAGTTCTCAGCACTATATTATCATTTATATAGAAAGTGTCCTGTTCACTTCTAGCTGGATGATTCTTTGGTATATTCAGTGCTTCAAAGTTATAATAATCAAGCTCAATTTCAGGACCTTCCTCTATAGAGAAGCCCATAGATACGAAGATATCCTTCATACCTTGAACTGTCAACTCTAAAGGATGTCTTTTACCAATAACAGGCTTCTTCCCGGGTAATGATATATCTATTACTTCACTTTTTAATTTTTTACTCTTATTAATTTCCTTTATTTCCCTGGAAATATTTTCTAATTCTTCTTCTATTTTTCCTCTAACTTCATTGGCAATCTTTCCTACAACAGGTCTTTCCTCTGGGGACAAAGCTCCCATCCCTCTTAAAATAGCTGTAAGTTCTCCTTTTTTTCCTAAATACTTAATTCTTATAGCTTCTAGTTCTGTAAGACTTTCTATATTACTAATTTCCTCAATTGCTTTTTTACTAATTTCCAAAAGCTTTTCTTTCATTTTGTTACTCCTTTCATTAATACTACAAATTTTTCTGCAAAATAAAAAACCGCCCCAAAAGGGACGGATTATCCGCGGTACCACCCTAGTTAGCACTTCCCATGCTCACTTAACTTAATAACGGTTTTATCCGCCGACTACTACTTAAATTTCACAGCCGGAACTCCTGAGCGAACTTCAGCATAATTATCTTTAAGAAGACTTCCAGTCTATGATCTTCCTCCCTGGATAAAGCTAGCTTATACCTACTCTCTCATTCACAGTTTTTATATATTTTAATAATATGATATAACTATTTTCTCTTAAAATCAAGCATTAAACATAAGTCTTTGTCTTAAAGCTTCAAAGATTATTACTGAGGCAGCAACAGCTGCATTTAAAGATTCCGCTTTTCCCGGCATTGGTATTATTGCCCTCATATCACATAAATCCAGCACCTGGGAACTTATACCGTTCCCCTCATTACCTACACAGATTACAATCCTGCCTGAAAGGTCACAGTCATAGACGCTGTTATTCGTTTGAAGAGTTGTTCCTAATAGCTTAAAACCATTGTCTTTAAGACTTCTTACAAATAGCATATCCTCTTCTTCAACTATTATAGGCATTCTAAACACCGAACCCATAGTAGACCGCAGAACCTTTTCATTTAAATAGTCTACTGTTCCTTTTATACATATAATACCTAGAGCTCCTACAGCTTCTGCTGTACGAATTATTGTTCCTAAGTTTCCCGGATCTTGAATCCTGTCTACTAATATGAACATTCCATCTTTTACTTCTGGTTTAAGATCCATCATCTCAACCTCAGCAATTATCCCTTGAGGTTTTTCAGTATCTGATAGTTCATCAAAAAGGGGAGCCTTTAGGAGTACCATAGATATTCCAGTAAATATATCAAGGTCTTCTTCATGCTTATTATAGAACTCTTCTGTCATTATTAATCTAATAATCTTCACCTCAGATTTTACTGCCTCTTCTACAAACCTTAGGCCCTCAATTAGATATCTATTATAAGCAAGCCTATATCTCTTGCTTTTTAGTTTTTTTAGTTCCTTGAATAACTTATTATCCTTACTTTCAATATATATCAAATGAAAACCTCCATTTATCCATTAAAGGCTCTATCTAACTTTGAAATGTCTTTTTCAGAGCCTACTGCAACAACTACAGAACCATAAGTAATAATATCTTCTGCAAGTGGATTTACATTTATTGAACCATCATTTTTAATAGCAATTATATTTAATCCATATCTACTTCTCAGTGATAACTCTTTAAGACTTTTACCATACCACTCCTCAAGAGGAGATAACTCCATAATACTATATTCTGGTGATAACTCAATATAATCCATAATATTAGATGA
>JAEXSY010000245.1 GCA_023440105.1 Bacillota bacterium | reverse complement strand
ATCTACTCCTTTTCTTTTCGTACTGGAGATATAAAAGTGCAATATTCTTTACTTTTTTAGGGAGATTAAAATGCGAAACTATATTTAATTCCAGTGACGTCCTTACTAGAATTAAACGTCTTAATATCAATAAATTCAGTTTGTACACATTCGATTTTCTGTTTAACATATAACAAGGAGTCAATTGGCTTAAAACTATGAAATGTCTTTACAAACTCAAAGAATAATTCTTCACTTTCTTTTTTATATTTATACCAAACCTTGCTTATTTCTTTTTCTATATACTCTTGTGATTGCTCTGAACTAAATATACTTATAAGTATATTTATAGCGCTAACTATACCACTTCTAAAATTTCTAAAGCCTATATCCAAAATTTCCGAAAAAGGAATCAACTTTCTTTCAAAGAAAGTATAATAAAGCATATAATTTGACAAACATTGATCCGATATACGCGCGACTTTATCATAATATATATCAACGAATTCCATATCATGTAAAAATTCTATATTGTTAATAAATTCAACTTTGTTAATGCTAACTAAATCAAACAGAGACTGCAACCTATCTAAGTATTCAAAATTAACAGTTTGCATTAATGCCATCATACCGGCAGACAAACATATTTTATCATTTGTTGATATAATGGTTGTATTAACATATTTACCATAATACATTTCGTACAGCTGACTTGCATCTTGAATGCTTTCAAGTTTTTGATTATCCCTAGCTAACTTCCCTGCTAAGAAAGCTATTCTTGGATTACCTTCTGATATCCTAACTATTTGGTCTAAGTACAAGTCATTTGTAATCTCTAAATTTTCCTGAAGAAATTTCCTTATCTCCTCATCACTAAACTTATCAATCTCAATTTTTTGTGGTATAGTAAATTCTTTAATTTGATCTATGACATACTTTCTAGCATAATCTCGAACAGTTACAATAACTTTAACATTATACCCCTGATCTGTCATACTTAAGTATCGTAGGACGTGCTTCAATCCGTTAAGCTCATTTGCATCATCAATAAAGATTAAATAATTACCCGGTGTTGGGATGTATGCTATTAAATCTTCATAAATTGGAAGGTCATTACTACGAATACAAAGAAGCCTATACGCATTTTGTTCTGAAAATTTCTTGGCAGCTTCTATTGTAAACCTTGTCTTTCCCACTCCAGCTTTGCCAAATACGACAACTACTTTACTATTTTCAATTGTAGCTATCACATTCCTCAACTCATTATCACGAAATTGAAAGCTAGTTGCTAATCTTGCAGCCATTTCATTTGAATCATATCTATTAACAAATTCTTTAATATCTGATATCTGTTTTGTATCAATACTTATTCCTAATCAGTCACTAGCAAGCTGAGGATAATATAGATATATATCATTAGCTATTCTATCAATGCCATACAAGCTAAGTAAAACACCTTTTGTTTCACATATCTCATGTAATCTCTTATCTTTGCCTGCATCAAGAGTTGATGACGTATGACAACATATTATTTCCTCTATATCTGATACATCAACTCCTGTTTTATTCTTATCAAGACATTTTATAATATCTTCTTCTATTTTGGCATTAATGCTCGCTTGCTGTGTTGTATAAGCAACAAATATGTATTTCCCAGAACCCGATTTACTCTTAAAGTATGTATCTGGATTCCCAGTTGTTGTCTTCATTGTTCCTGATTTCATGCCAAGCTCAAAAATAACATCATATCCCTTACGTACTAGGTAATGATCACAAAACTCCTGAAATGCTCCGCCTTCTAATTGATTAATTTTATCTTTAATACTAGTAAGCTTAGACATAATATCATCCTCTCAAACACTCTATTTCTAAAATATACATTATAATTTTCATATAACTATTCTAACATTATAACGCCTTATATTCCAATTATTACCTTTGTAGAATAATTTTATTATCTTATATGTATTAACCTCTTACTTGATGTAAATTGAAATAGTAACTTCCGTTTATATTCATAAATAGAAGTTAGTATAGCAAAGTATCTTATATAATGAATTGATATTTCTCCTGAGCATATTATGAGGATCAACTATGTCAGATAATAAGGTATGCTAAGGAAAACACCTTACAATAGTAGAGTGTCTTATAATCGAGTATAGATTGGAGCAAAATTACGTGTTAAAGGAAGTTCCTGAAAAAGTTAATGAAATCCAACTACTATATTTAAAGAGATTGAGCGAAATAGACTTCCTAAAGTAAGTAAGCCAAAAGAAAATTATTTACGTTCATGCCAGCACCCTAGAAGTTGCGCTAAATGAACCTGTGTGGTAAAGATTGTGATAACCAGTGCAAGAAATGTAGCTTTATCAACTGTTATAGGACTTGTAAGGAGTATTCAGTAAAGAAGTGTTCTAAGCTTAACCAGTATACGTACATTTGCTATAGCTGTAATACTTAAATGGCTTAACATGACTTCAGATGGGCTAAAAATGATGAATAGAATAATTTTACAACTTTTTTCAAAAGGTCAATTTCTCTTTTATGTTTAGAAACTGCTCATTAATGCTAACTTTTATTACTGAAAGCTGCAGTCAAACACCTGTTAAAGATCTCATAGATAAGCTTTATGTAGTCTTAGGTCATGAATTATTCAAATGCAGCTTGCTAATTATCATAACAGATAACGGCTCGGATTTAAAAATCAGGAGGCTTTAGAATTAGATGATATGGGAAAACAAAGAACCAAAATATTCCACTGTAACCCTATAGCTTCTTATCAGAAGCCTCATGTAGAAAAGAATTATGAATACATAAGTTACATAATTCCTAAAGGAAAATCTTTTAATAATAGAACTCAAAAAGATATTATCTTAATAATGAACCATACTAATAATACAACAAGAGCTAGTCTAATCGGAAATACACCATTCAAACTACCACAAATATTATTAGATATCTCACTGTTAGATAAGCTATCATTAAAGCATATCCATACAGATTATTACATCTAAAACCTACACTTTTAAAAATAAGATATAAAAAATTTGGAAAAGTATCAGCGGAACTTAATAATGCAAAATTGAATCAAACAGAACTTAGTTTTGCATGCCGATTTCCGTAGGCTTATTAAACTTGCTGAAAAAACCTAAATATGGTTATATTGTTAAAATTATAGCTTATCTCAGGTCTTTTGACTACTAAATTTACATTAAAAAGCTGACTTTACCCTTGCAACTGCAAGGTTCTGACAAAATGAAAGTTAGTTTTTCAATCACGACTTTTTTCTATATTTCCTTTGATACATACTCTTATACTTAACTATATATACCTTAAATCTTCTTCTATCTTATCCTTATAAGCCCCTTGATGCATAATATATATATATAAACGCCAAACACATGTTTAAAGAATATCTGTGGCGTTCTCATTATTTTGAAAACCTATCTTTACATACAGATTATTTCATATCAGATAGACTAAATCAATCATTAAAGTATATTAGTAGCTAACAATTTAACTTGCATCCGATATTCTTATATTAGAACTAACATCAATCTCACTGGCTCCATTTACTTTAACATCAATACTCATTTTATTCTGTTTATTAATCCAAGTAATGTTCATATCTCTCAGGTTATTATAATTATCAAAGAAATCTAATCCCCTTCCTATTTGCACCGCAGATTGATTTGTAAAAATGTACCTTTCATGAGGAAGCTCATAAAAGCTTTCCATAACCTTAATATTAATATCTATATTATAGTTAACATTTAACTCTTTTATATACTCCTGTAATGTACAAACTCGATTTCTCATGCCTATCCTATCACTTTGATTAATAATATTATATTTAAATGAAGTATATAGCTCTACCTGGAGTTCCATCTCATTTACATTATAATTCTTTATTAACCTTAAAATATACTCAAATCCCTTTTTATATGCTTCCTTAATTCCAAAGTTAATATTATCCTCTGTTTTCATAGAATCACCAAAATATCTATCAATTATTTTAACTATCTTACTATATTTCACAATAGGTATGAGCACTTCATCCTCAAACTTCTTTTCATCACCTTTATCATATAAGCGGCTTGTAACATGTAATCTTCTATGAAGATTCGAAAACATAAAATCGTCAGTTTTTATAAAGCTATTATTAATGTCTTTACACCAATTAGGAACTATTGTATTAACATTACCATTACCTCTTATCTCATAAATTAAACTACAAGTATCTTTTTGACAAGGTAGTTTGGTGGCTAACTCAGATGTAGGACATTCAACTATTTTCTGCTTGTTAATCAACTCTTTAAGCATTAACTTCACTTTTTTACCTTTATCATCTTTAGGCCAATGTAATATATACTGCTTAATTATATCTCTAAACCTATTATCGTTATCGACAATAATTATACCGTTTTGATTGATACTATTTAAAATACTAACTAAAGTATTTAAATACTCTCTATTTTTAATCACATTATTATAATCGAATATTTCAGGATGAGTTATACAAAACTCCAGCATTAATAAAACACCTCCTCATAGCCTTCTTCGAAGAAGCCATTTGGCCATTCATCTAAAAAGTCTCCTTGAGAATCCATACGAATTTGCAGACACTTAGAACCATTTTCAGTTTTTAGTATATATATAACGCTAACATCATTATTGCTTAATTTCTTTTCTCTTATTAATTTTTTTAATCTTAATAAGATATGCTCACTATGCGTTTCTATTATAAATTGATTCTTTTGCTTAATACAATCAACTAAAAAACTTCCGAAAATAGCTTGAAGCTTTGGATGAATATGTATTTCTGGCTGTTCTACACATATAACTCTATTTTTACTAATCAAACTTTCTACTATTATAGGCAGTATCTGACTTATTCCAAATCCTACATCTAAAGGGCTAACACTTATATTTGTAAGTTTATCAATTAATCTCATAGTATAAACATCTGATATATCACTATCATTAATTTTATTAATGCACATAGTATATTGAATTTGAAATTCGTCTAGCCATTTGTTTACCAATTCTATTAACTGTTGATTTTGAAACAACATATCACTCATACTTGCACCGCTTTTTCCAACAGTTATAGGTGAGCTCCCTGAAAAAATATAATGCCTTTCTGGATATTCTCTTAATGGACCTAAATATGTTATAGAACTAATTATATTTCTATAACGGAAAGAAACACCCATCAATAAGTCTTCTAACTTAAACTCTAATCGTGGTAAACTAAAAGCATTATCACTATCATCTATATATCCTATACCTTGTATAAGGTATCCATTAATATCAAACAATATCTTCTTAGATTCACTTAATAATAAATTATCAAGCTCATTTATACTTTGTAAATATTCATTATTATTATTCCATACATCAAACTCTACTAATTCATCATTATATATATTACTTTTTCTCTTTTCCCTTATATCATTTATTACACACATAACTTGTTCTAAAAATTCATTGTTAAAATTAATATCTTCAACTCCAAATAAATTAGGAGCAACTCTTCTTATATTTCTAGTAGTCCTCCATCTTTTACTAATACTTGCTCCACGAGCATCATGTGCTTTTGTCAAAGCAATCATAATGCTTCTATCATTGTTTAAATATATATTTATATTTACAAGTTTTACTGATCGTGTATTAATATCTAACTCAAAAATACTTTCATATTCTATTGCATGAATAACTTTGTTCCAAATTTTATTTAAAACAACCTTTTTCATATCAAATGAATGGGATATTGATATTTTTTTTGTCTTATCATGCGAGAAAACCATTTCATTATAGTTTCCCAAATCTATTAATTTTCCTTTGGTTATTAATGCAGTATCATCTATGCTCATCTCATCAATTGTTTGCCTCATTAAAAGTAATGATTGGATTAAAGAACTTTTCCCTGCACTATTCTCTCCGTAAATTATAGTTATGGGTTTTAATTTTACTTTTTGTTTCTTTGAAAAAGCTTTAAAATTACTCACTTCGATACTATTAATCATATGACCACCTCAATAATTTATTTATACCATTAAAATCCTTCTATTTAATGTAATAATTATACTATATTTTACATAAATGTAATATTGTTTATATAGATTGTAAAAAAGCTATCTGCTCAAAAAAATAGCCTTAGACGACTTATATGAGTGCCTAAGTCTAAAAACCTCACTTATTTATGGTACGGTTCACCGTTTATAATTCTATACCAACAACTCATAACTCATGTGCCTGTCACCTACAATACCCCTGACGCCAACAATACCAATAGGGTACTCAGCAATGTTCCTAACAAATAATACTCTGCAAATTCAGGCTCCTTTGAAATCTTGTCATACCTAGCAATGGACTTAGCTGTTAATACTAGTCCAATTGCTGAGAATTGTCCAATTAATAAGAAAGTCAGCATGATAATTCTCTCAATGTTACCAATAAATCTTCCGGTACCTCTATCTGTTTTGCTGCTATTAGATTTGTCATTGGGCTTATAAACCATTAAAAGCTTCGAAATAATAATATTGGCTGGCTTTATTATAATAAGAAATGCGAGAGTCCAAGATAAAACCATATTTCTAGATAAACCAACAGTACTTAAGAAATCCGAGATTATCCATGATTCCTTGAGTGCTACATTACTTTTTACTGCCAGATATGCCACCACAGCTAAGGAAATAAAATGGAGAAGCTGATCTATAAAGAATATATTCCTTTCTTTTACCGGTATCAGCTTCCCCTTCTTTTTTGTATAAATGATGTATTTAAACTTTATAAAATCGATGAGCAAATGAAATGCCGCTGCAATCACTGCTCCTAATAGAACCTTCCAGGTTATAATTCCTAAGCTAACTAATACCATCATTGCAAAATAACAAGCACAATGGATTAAAACCCACTTTAAGCTTTTTATCTTTTTATCAGCCATTTTGCCTGTCTGAATATAGAAGTCTCCCAAAACATGACCTAAAAGCAATAATATAAAGTATTCTCTAAACATCCTGTCTCCTTATCTCCTCAAGAGCTGTACCTATGGTCTCCAGTGCCTCTTTATAGGAATAATAGTTTCCTTTTGACAAGCTTTTTTGAACTGCAGGCTGCTGTATTCCTAACCTTTTCGCCGCCTCCATCTGACTATCCTGATGCTTCATCATATCCCATATTATCTCTCTCTGCCTATCACTCCAGGCTTCCTTAATTACTGTCATCAGGGATAATATAGTATTTACCATCATCTCAGATCCTTGATTATCACCCTTAAACTCAAATCTTATATCTGCTACATTTCTCTGTTTCTTTTTTTCATTATCTTTCAAATATTCGATGGCGCTCCTAGCCCTATAATATCCCGGTCCGTCAGCTCCAATAGCCATTTCCTTGTTAATATCCGTTGTTATTAGCCCTATTCCTATCCCGTACCTAACTTTTATAGGATAAAGCTCTCTCTCAATCTCTGAAATTATGTCCATGACCTTTGTACCATTACACAGTAACCCCTGAAATTCATCCCCTAGGGTCAATAAAAATTTCGAAGCAATATATTCATCGTACTTAATATTAATTTCATCTAAAACCTTCTTTAGCATCCTCTGCACATCACTTCTATTCTCTAGCTCTCTTGAGCCTTTAACATCACCAATAATTGCAATATACTGTTTATTTAAAGAAGAAAATTTCATAAAATCGCCTCCATTTACTAATTTTAGTATATAACCTTTTTGATGAATAATCAACAATTATTCATTATATAGGTTATAATTTTTAAATATAACCTTATAGGTGAATAATTATCATTTTAATTAGTTACTTGTTATACGTCTAACTGTGAATTTCAACTTAAAAATTATTATTAAAAAAGTAAACTAGTATTTGTTAGGAGGAGATAATCTAAAGAAACTTCCTTTATATTTGGAATCATATTTTATAGCACAAAAAAAGACTGTGCACTAATTTCTTAATGCACAGCCCATTTTACCAATCATTCTTTCAACACCAATTTAAATCCACTCTTCTCCATGTTCACGGATGAATTCAAGATCCTTTTGATAGTGCTCATAATGTCCTTCATCAATCATCTTTTGAAAGGCCATATCTCCTTCATTAACCTTCCTTTGCATAGTTTTGCATAAGGCTTCAATTCGCAGCAATACAACCTCTATTATTCCTTTTTCCATTCCCTCAACACCATAGGATTCAAAGAACAATTTAACCCTTTGTTTTATTCTGCTTGCATCTCTTAACGAATCATAATAAATCGCATCACCTGATTCAGAATAATATAGCCTACTTAAAGGAACACAGGTATACAAAGTATAAGCTATATCCCAAATTCTAGGACCTGGAGCTGCAACGTCAAAGTCAATAATCCCTACTGGCTTTTCGTTATTAAAAATAATGTTATATATGGCAAAGTCATTGTGACATAAAACCTCGTAGTGCTGAGGAGTGTTATCTAATGGTTGCCAGCTTTCATCAATGGGGAAATCACTTACGGCGTCATGATAGAGACGTAGCATCTTAGCTATCTCCTTTAAAACACTATCAGACCACATATATTTTTTTAAAGGATAATTACCGGCTTCACCCTCAATAAAGGATAATATCTCTCTATTTTTATCATCAATACCTAGAAACTTAGGTGCATAGTTGAAACCTTTGTTCTCTAAATGTTTTAATAGCTGATGAATTTTAGTACTGTTTTCTTTTAAGTCTCTTCTAACAGTATCTCCTAATCGATATACCTCTGAAACATTACCACCTGATAGAGTTTCCTCGTTTTCGTATTGATTTTTCATTAAACTCCCTCCAGTATAGCAATTCTTAGTTTGTGTCACTAGGGATGTTATTTACCCATGAATAAAAGCAGCTAATCAAAAGCTTTGAATCCCCATACTCTTAAAAAATTCAAAGGTTTCTAGCATTTTATTAGAAGGCGGAATATAAAGGATCATTCCATGTCTTCCTCTAGATAATAGCACTCTATATATATTTTTAATTATCTCATCTATATTTTTATACTTATTCGTATTTTTTCTATAAACAGCATCATCAATTATCCACTTCCCATTTTTTAAATAATAATCTCCCTCAAAAACAACTATGGGCATTTCAATTTCAAGTCCTTGAATTAAGAACTCAGAAGCTCCCTTTCTTAGCTTTTTACACTCATCTAAATACCATTTACCTGCATCTGCTACTTTTACAAAGCTATCACTATATCTGTAATTCGTAAATTTCTTCAGCTCATAATCAAAAACATTTGCTTTTGAAGAAACTAATAGTCCATACTTTTCCTGAGGCTTCTCTTCATTTAGTATCTCCATTAGATTTACAATCTTATTGAAATCTTGTTGAACTCGAATTCTATAGCCTTTGCTCTCCATTACTTCAAGTTCAACCTTTGCTTTATTTAAGTCTCCTGATAATATAGCCTCTATCCATTTGCTAGTATCAATAAAGTTATTCCTTATAGATACATCTAAAAACAAATCATTGATTACATTTTTATTTTGTATATTTTCAAAATAGCCTTCATATTTTTCTGGAAAATAAACCTCCCAATCTGGATTACTTTCCAAAGCTTGCTTCCATAAATCCATTCCTTTTTCTTCACCAAGATGTATAGCCTGTCCATCACCAATGAGACATAGTAGAGTAATTGAACCATTTTTCTTATAAGCTTTATCTGCCATCTTTAATAAAGCTTCTACTTCACTATAACTTTTTCTCATCTTCTCATTGTCCCATGCTCTCTGAGCTTCATCAAAAACAATTACCTTTTGATCAGGAATACTATTAGTTTCAAGATATTCTAGCTTGAAACTTAGCATATCTCTTATATAAGCCTTACCTTCCGTACCAGTGATGGTTTTAGTAGATAGCTGAGCTTGTAAAACGTTTACTAAAGGACCATTACCTGATAAATATATAGCTCCTAAGGTCTTACCTGTCTTTTCATAATAAAGGTCATTAAAATCATAGACTGTTTTAAGTCCAATTAGAGTCTTACCAGAGCCAGGTACACCGCTGACAAATACAATCTTTTTCTTATGGTCAATACTCTCATTATCCCATACAATTTTATTCACTGCTTTAATAGCATAGGCGATATCACCCTCTGCTATACTCTTAATATAAGGGAGCTCTCCTGTTTGAAAAAGTTTTTGAGTAGCTTCTAAGATATTAGGTAATGGATTATAAGGAGAGCTAATCCATTTATCCACATTGGGCTCTTCCATTGGTTTGCATTCAATTTCTTTTATTACATTGATAAAGGTGTTTTCATTAATTATTGAAATACTCTTCTTCTCTCAAATAGCATTTTCATGATTTTTGGTGAGAACTAAATAACTATCAACATCTAAATTCCATCTTCCTGTAACTTCATGAAAATGCTTTATATCCTCTCTATATCCAATTGTTTGCTCAATATCTCTATTGGTCTCGATCTCCTTAGCTTTAAATTCAAATATCACTACCTTGTTATTCATAAGCATAACTATATCTGGTCTTCTACCTCTTTCTAAAGGTAACATATATTCAAATAACAAATGAGAATTCATATATTCACTAGGTAACTCTGGAATAGTCTTTTTAAGAAAATCAAAACAATCCTTCCAAGCCTCTTCTTGCTTCTCATCTACTTCAAGGTTATTACCACTAATATATTTCTTTAATTCTTCTGAAAAGGTATCTCTATTATACTTATCTAGCCATTCCCCTAATTTACTATTAATACCTACCCTCATAAATATCCCCAATCCCTTTTATCTATTCAATAATTCTAGAACTTTATCTTTTTCCATGCTTGTCCTTTGTATCAAGGACGTTTTTTCAACTATAAATTCATACATTGCCTTATTAGCTTTAAATAAATACCCTGTATTTCCCCTGCCTATAGAATTAAATGGAGCATAGAGTCCCGGTTGAAGCTTCATGAATGTATCCATATAATCTGAAGTTATAATACCTCTTCTAAAGGTATGATACTCCACATCAACTCTCCAACCATCTCTCTCCCAGTCTGTGAAGCCCCCCTCCGGCCTTGGACTTGAATAGCAATCAGTTAGCGCAAAACTTATAGCAACTATTTCTTTTTTCACACTATGAATGATGGCGTCTCCTTTATGTATATTCTTCATCATAGCCCAATGGGATTTTGTTCCCCCATCTTTTCCATACTTAGGAGCCCATAAAAACCCTCCGTTTTTTTCTTCATAAAAAGTTCTGTTTTGGAACACAAAAAAATAATCCATATTTCCTCCTAGATAATAAAAATTAACATCGTTAAGCGTTAGCCTTATATAATATATGCCTTACAAGAACTCTTCTCCTGAAAAGAAATCTTTTAAGGATATTTCAAGTCCATTACAAATCTTCTGAATATTGATAATGGAAATATTTCTTTTTCCATTCTCAACAGAAGCAATATAAGTTCTATCTAGCTCAACTTTCAAGGCTAAAGTCTCCTGACTAATTCCTTTTGCCTTTCTTAACTGTTTAATCCTATTACCCAAGGATACTTTCACATCGCTCACAACATCACCTCTATGGTTAGAGTATTAATATGTGACTTTATTAACAACGGACTATAAGTCACACACTCTATATTTCGTTGTGAAATTCAACTTTCAATATTATAATATTAAGAAAGTAAACTTATTTTTATATGGAGAAAATTTATGAAAACAATAAAAGTAGTAGCTGCAATAATAAAGAATGAAGATAAAGTATTTGCTACACAACGTGGCTATGGTGATTTTCAAGGTGGATGGGAATTCCCTGGTGGAAAGATTGAAGATGGGGAATCGAAAGAAGCTGCCTTAATAAGAGAAATTAAAGAAGAGCTAGCTGTAGAAATTTCAGTAAATAAATATTTGATTACAGTTGAATATGATTATCCTACCTTTCATCTTTCTATGGATTGCTTCCTATGCTCACTAAAAAAAGGGGATATAAAGCTACTTGAGCATAGTGCTGCCAAATGGCTTGACAAAGAATCTTTAGATACAGTGTCTTGGTTACCTGCAGATATAGAGGTAGTAAATGAGCTAAAGAAACTATTATAAAAAAAGTCGAGGAACATTTTCCTCGACTTTATGTTTATTAAGTTGTTATATATTCATAGATATCTTCTCTTACTGGAGTCTCCAATAGATAGGTAATCTCGAAGGCATCGTCCTGCGTTGCTTCCATAATGATACCATGAGGCTTTCCTGTAGCGATTATCTCCCCTAAGAAATAAAATTCTTTAGCTTCTTTATCATCCTTTAGCTTTCTTACAAAGAGATATATCTTATTTCCTTCCTCCTTAGCATTATAAATATGCTGAGCATCTGCGGAGTTAACCTTTCTTGGGTGCTTTGATAAAGCAATCAACTTTCCCTGAGAAATAAATCTATCTTCGTAAGCTATACTTCCCTCTTCCTTGATATAATTAATGAAAACAGGCATGGTTTTGGTTCTCTTATCATAAAAGTAACCACCTATATTCTGAGCATTCAAATTCTTTTCCCAGTTTAATATCCTGCATACATCTTCATAGGTATACTTCTGATATAGCTCAAAATTAGTATCCTGGTATCTATTAGAATAATATTTATTATATCTGCTAATACCAAAGTCAACTATTTCCTTAACCATTTCTTTAAAAACAGGATTTTGAAGTAATCTCTCAAAGCCTTTTGCAATTATATAGTCATCAACGGTTTTCTCAATAAATACACAGTGAGAAAATTTCCTTTGTTCTTCTGCTTTACCAAATGCATTGGTTAAATAATTTATTACCGATATTTCTTCAAATTCTGTAGTTTCTATATCATAATTTTCCTTCATAACTGCTCTGAATAGACTAATTATATTGGTTCTGTTACTCAATAAAAGCTTTATTACCTCTAGCTCGTGTATTCTTTTTCCCTTAGCGAGCTTTTGTGATAAAAACCTTATTACTTCTCTTTCTATATCTGAAAGTCTAACCTCATAATCCTTATCATA
>JAEXSY010000225.1 GCA_023440105.1 Bacillota bacterium | reverse complement strand
CTTAAACTCTGCACTATATTGTTTCATATCAATCATTCCCTTCTCTTTTTAGTATAACACGAGTTCCTTGTGTCCACTAAATTGGGTAAGGGTCAGAGGAATAGTTGTTCATGCTCACTTTTTAAGGGACCCGTATTTCAAGTACAAGACAAAAAATATACCTCTACAAAAGCAGAAATCCCAAACGACCAATAGATTTGATAGTCTTGGATTTCTGTTTTACTTAGGCTAAGAGATTTATTTGGAGCAATTTATATATTATAGTTAGGATATGTCTATCGTACATACTAAGTTAATTCTTCTTTAGAAAACCCTTTTAAAATGAGAAAATGCCTAACAAATGCTGAGTATTCTTTGTCACATGCACACTCCTTTTTAAGCTCGTTTGCCAATATACTTTTTATGGTTGGATTAGTAGCTTGGCTCCATGAAAAAAATAATTTACTAACGGATTGAAATCTCTCATTTCTTCGTACAACTAAATCGCTTCTATTCAAATCCAATGTGCTTACTGTTACAAAACCACGCGAATTATTGTTTTTGTCAGATATAATTGTGCCGACAAAAAGGAAAAAGTCATCTGGATTATCAACATAAGGATTTACCAAAGGCATTTGAGGCTCGTAGTAATCCTTTTTGTTAATCCGGTTACATATTTCACAAGCTAAAGTTAAATTACTCCATTCAACATACAAATCAGGGCGAGCAGTCTTCTTTTTGGGAAGAATGTGCTCAATATCTCCAAATTCGATATGTTTAATTTTACTTTCGCAATAAGCGCATTTTCCATAGGTTTCTGTTTCTAAAGTATCCTTAATATCATCATGATTATATCTGTGTGCTATAGTATTACTTGGTTTTTGATTTGCATTAAGACATGTAAGGTATTCAGTGGTCCATTGTACTGCTTTATCTACCAAAATCAGTGGTTTCTTACCTTTTGATAATTTAATCATTTGTTTTTTCCTCGACAATCTGAGAAATGGTATCTGGTATAAAATCAGCCAGTCCGATTTCATCCATTTCATTGCGCAATTTATCCAAATTTTCCTGGGTGAAATCTTCAGATAAATACTTTTCAGTTATGCCTTTTAATTTCTCCTCAGCCCAAAATGGAATAGATGTATCTATTCCTAATACTTCACGCAAAATAGCGTTAGACGTTCCGGCTCTATTGACATAATCTAATTTTGTGGAGAAGACCTTATGTTCCTCGCTATAATTGAGAACATATACATTGGAATCTTTAACGGCACTAATCATAAAAGGATTGTGGCTTGCCACAATAAATTGAACGTTGGGAAATGCTTTGATAAGATTTCCTAAAAAGCTCTTTTGTAATTCTGGATGTAAATGATTCTCAGGCTCATCAATAAGAGCCACAAACGATTCCGAGGTATCAGCGAACATATAAAGTTGCCATGTAATACCAATAATTGATGAGATGCCACCTGAAACAGCATCTATTGGGAAATCACCTGTTTTGGTACATAACATTACCTCTGGAACAGTTACCGATATTTTTTTAAATCCCAATTTAGGTGGCAAAACTATTTTTAATATATCAACATACCCCTCGAACAATTTTCGTGCAGTTTCATTTGGTGCTACAGATTGATTTCCATATCCGAAAATAGCCAGAGATGCCAATGTTTCTTTAATTAAAGATGCTGCCGATAGTTCATTCGCATTACGGTATGTATCAAACACAAAAGTCTTATTGAATTCGTTGTATTTATTGTATATCTGCTGGCGTGATGCGACTATTGTTGGAATGGACTTAACTGCTTTGTACGGAAAATTTGGCCTATGAGAATTTATATAAACTCCTTTTTCTGTTTTTCCTCCCTTAATGTCGATACTATATGTACCACTGGTAATGCTGTAAGGAAGAACTAAATCACTGATTGTACCATCAGAAAACTCCAGTTCACCTAATTTATTTTCATTCATGGACTGATAGTCATTACTGGTTGAAATATTTAAGGTTTTAATAAAAAACTTTTTTCCTATAGTTTTAAGGCTGTTAAGGTATTTTAAAACACCAGTTTTGTCTTTTTCATACGAACTAACAAATTGAGGATCCCAGCCAGTACTCCTTGAAAGCAAATTCAATATTGTTGTCTTGCCAGCTCCATTTGCCCCTGTTAAGACAGTTAAATGATCGTGAAAAGCAATATCAACATCTGAAAATTGACGCCATTCTTTTATATTTAATCTTGTAAACATAAACACACTCCTGTTAAATCATCGTACGGTTTTGGTTGATGATTTTTAATGTAACAAAAAGACAAAGTATCACCAAAATTAGATCGCTCAACATATGGATATTCTAATAGTGATAGATCTGGTGATGTATCATTTGATTATACCACTACGGTTTTAATAATAATCTTATTGGTCATGGTAAACGCTTCATTCGAAATTTCAAAAAACTTCTAAACACCTTTTTATAATGCAGATTTTTACGCTCTTTCTTTGAGGAAATCGAGAAGTAATTAATCAAGAGTTGAATAGATGTATTCATTAATGTATCAATAATTAAACTGGTATCTTCGTTGAAAAATATTTGGTCTAAACATGCATAGGCACGCTCCAGATCATGCTTGCGAGTCATTATATTATATATTTTTTTGTCAATTCGGAGCAATGATCCCTAATATCGTAAACGATGTAGCAATCGACCAGACTTTATACGCAATACCGCTTTTGAGTCGTAATATATTTAAAATCTCCTATTATAAATTCACTTACTTTTCATAAGGCGTGTATCTGTAAGACTAAGATGCGTCTGATTTTTTATTACAATTATACCATAACTTTCCTTATGGATTCTACTGTATTTCCGTTAATTTCTTTCATCATCTTAACTAGAGATAGCTCTTTATCGCACACTTTTCGAATTCGAATGAGCCGCTGAATCTCTTGGATATAATTGGCAAATTTTCACTGTTTGTTTTCTATTGCTTCTTTTTTCCTCCTGCATCGTTGGTTAAAATTCATATACTCATTCCGATTGAGTTCACCTAAAATCAATTTTCATAATGTCGCAATAGATAAATCCATGCGACATTGTTGTTCTAATCAACTTGAACGATCCCGTCATTAAGTTCAGATACTATATGGTTATATTCACGAGATAATGTGATTTTATTTTTAAAATACAATTTCAACATGGTAGTAATGGCGATGAATATTTTCTTTTCTCGAATATACAACCGGTGTATCTTCCTTCGCCGGGCCGGTTATTGCTATTGTATGTGAAAAAACACTATCCGCATGATTAGCACCACGCTTGGGCTGAATCTTGCGTCGCAACAGCCACAGATAACTTTGTCTTTTAGAGTGTGTTTGCAGGTTGTTCTTTAAGCTGTGCCTGGAGGTGAGGAATCTAAGCTATTTCACCACCCTAGAGGATTGTAAGGAAGCTATTGATTATTTAAATAATAGGGTAACAAGAAGCTGGATTGTATATTGTTATTCCCTGATTGAGGAGATAGAAAAACTTATCATC
>JAEXSY010000067.1 GCA_023440105.1 Bacillota bacterium | reverse complement strand
GTGCTTTGGTCCTCAAATTTGGACCTCCGATGATACGGATCCGATTGAAAGGCTAAAGATTCAAGGAGGCTTATCCTATTTTTATCCACCCTCTACCATGGGAGCACACGTATCTCAAGCTCCCCATCAGCAAACATTGCGGGAAACACCCCTTGCTACGCGGTTTCATGTGGCAGCCTTTGGCTGTCTTGGCTATGAGCTTGACCTTAAGTATCTCACTCCTGAGGAAAAGAAGGATGTAGCCGACCAGATTGCTTTTTATAAAAGGTATCGAAAAGTATTTCAGTATGGTAGGTTCTATAGAATCCCTTCCCATAAGGACAACAAGGTATTTTGGCAGGTCCTAAGCGAAAATCAGGAAACGGCATTGACTGGTCTCTTCCAGACCCTAGCCACTGCGGCGGAGAGCAGTGACAAGCTAAGAGTGTTGGGGCTAAGAAAGGGAAGCTATACCCTCAGCACAAGGAAGCAAAGACTTTATATAAAACGCTTTGGAGGCTTACTGAAGCATGTTCTCCCTATAGAGCTAAATCCAGAGGGTATCATTTTACGTACAGCTAACCGTCATTACACCATGGAGGATACGGTAGAGAGCTATACCTGCTCTGCAGAAGCATTAGAATCAGGAATTCCCTTAAGGGACCAATTTATTGGGACAGGCTATGATAAAAGCCTAAGAATACTGGGGGATTTTGGCTCAAACCTTTATATTACTGAGCTTAAAAGTCGGGAGGGTAAAATATGAAAGTTAAAGTAAAAGCAAATCATAATCGATATACCTTTGGCCTTGGTACCATAGGAAGAGATATGCTCTATACCATGGTAAGCATGTACCTGTTGTTTTTTCTCACAGATATTCTGGATCTGCCAGATTCAGTAATGTGGTGGATTACGGGAGCCCTTACGATATTGAGAGTATTTGATGCAGTGAACGATCCTATAATGGGATTTTTAGTAGATAACACTCGGTCAAGATTTGGGAAATTTAAGCCCTGGATAGTAATTGGCGGTATTATAGGTGGAATATTTACTATTTTATTGTTTTTTGATTATGGATTAACAGGAAAATCCTATGTAGCAGTTCTTGTAATAATCTATCTCCTTTGGGATTTAACCTATGGAGCCAATGATATTGCCTATTGGTCTATGCTCCCTTCCTTATCTCTTGACCAGAAGGAAAGAGAAAGGATAGGCTCCTTTGCAAGGATTTGTGCCAATATAGGCTTATTTGCCACAGTTGTAGGTATTTTACCTGTTACCAATGCTCTAGGTGGAGATAAGAGGGCCTGGCAGATTACCGTAATAGCCATTGTTTTAATTACCTGGGCCTTCCTTTCCTTTACTGTCTTTGGGGTAAAAGAGGACAGGAGCATCCATGTTAAGCAGGAGTCCACATCACTTAAAGAAATGTTTAGGGTTCTATTTAAAAATGACCAGCTCTTGTTTACGGCAATTTCCATGGCCTTGTTTATGATAGGCTACAGCACAACCACAAGCTTTGGAGTATATTACTTCAAGTATGCCTTTAAAAATGAAGGGATGTACTCTGTTTTTGCCGCCATTCTTGGGGTGTCTCAGCTAGCAGCCTTAACGGTTTTCCCTTTCTTTTCAAAGAGGCTTAGCAGGAAAAAGCTATATGCCATTTCTACTATTTTGGTAGTTATAGGCTATGTAATTTTCTTTCTTGCTCCCATGAATATGCTTTTTATTGGTGCGGCGGGTGTTTTCATATTTGTAGGGCAGGCATTTATTCAGCTTCTGATGCTGATGTTTTTGACAGATACCGTTGAGTATGGACAGTGGAAGCTGGGTCATCGTAATGAGAGCATTACCTTTTCCGTGCAGCCCTTTATAAATAAAATCGGTGGCGCCATTGCCAATGGTATTGTAGGTGTTACCTTAATTATCTCCGGCATAAATTCTGCTGCTACCCCTCAAGATGTAACGGACAGAGGACTCCTGATTATGAAGCTATCCATGCTTATATTGCCTCTTTTATTTATTGTTATTGGCTATATAATTTATAGGAAAAAATTTAAGATTGATAAGGAAACCTTTGATAGTATAATTGCAGATTTAGCTGCTCGTGGAGAAATAAAAGGTTAAGAGGAGTGAAGAAATGCTCAATAAGAATCATAAAATAAAGGATGTTTATAAAAATCCTATAGGACGGGACATAATAAATAAGCTATTGCTCCAGATGAATATTAGTGATAGAGCTATAAGAAATCCCATAGTTTCTAACCTGCCTTTAAAGGTGCTTCCAAAGCTATTAAAGAAGCAGCTAGATGAGAGCTTTGTGGATACCTTTCTCACCCTTTTAAACAGCGAAGAGGCTGTTCCAAGGGCAGATCAGGGAGCTATAAAGAAGGCCTGGTGGAAGGAAGCGGTGTTTTATCAGATTTACCCTAGAAGCTTTAAGGACAGCAATGGCGATGGTATTGGAGATATAAATGGTATTATTGAAAAGCTTGATTACTTGAAGGACCTGGGCATAGATGCCATTTGGCTTTCACCTATCTACGATTCTCCTAATGATGATAATGGCTATGATATCAGAGATTATCAAAAAATTATGGCTGAGTTTGGCACTATGGAGGATTTTGACAGCTTGCTTTCCGAGGTTCATAGCCGGGGTATGAGGCTTATCATGGATTTGGTGGTGAACCATACCTCTGATGAGCATCAGTGGTATCGGAAGGCCGTAAATGATCCAAGCTCAAAGTATGGAGATTATTATATATTTAGGGATAAGTCTAATAACTGGACATCCTTCTTTAGCGGTAGTGCATGGAACTATGTAGAGGAGAGAAAGCAGTATGCCCTGCACCTATTCTCTAAGAAGCAGATGGACTTAAACTGGGAAAATCAGGAGGTCCGTCAGGAAATTCAAGAGATGGTGCGGTGGTGGCTTGAAAAAGGTGTTGATGGCTTCCGCCTGGATGTGATTAATTATATTTCCAAGCGTGAAGGACTGCCGGAGGGTAATGAAAGCATAGGGAGACTTATGGGCTATTATGGGGTGGAAAGCTATTTTTATGGACCCCGTCTTCATGAGTATCTCCATGAGCTCAGAGAAAAAGCCTTTGAGCCCTATGAGGCCTTTTCCGTTGGGGAAACTCCAGGAATAGGAATGGAAATGAGTAAGCTTATCACAGCAGATTATCGCAGGGAACTGGATATGGTTTTTTCCTTTGACCATCTGGAGACTCCAGGGCATACTCGCTTTGATGATTACAGATATGATTTGAACTACCTAAAGAAATATATGATAGATTGGATGGAAAACTACGGCAACAGCTGTCAACCCTCGTTGTTTTATGAAAATCATGATAATCCCCGTATGATATCAAAAGTAAATCCAGATCCTAAATTCAGAGAATCCTTGGCAAAGCTGCTGGCAGTAATCCAACTTACTCTAAGAGGAACACCCTTTATTTATCAGGGACAAGAGCTAGGAATGATCAATCAAAGGTTTAAATCCATTGAGGACCTTCGTGATGTGGAATCCTTAAACCTTTATCAGGAGCTTTGCAATTCCATGAGCAAGGAGGAGGCCTTTGTAAGGGTACTAGCGGGTACAAGAGACCACGCCAGAACTCCTATGCAGTGGAGTAGTGAAGACCATGCAGGCTTTACCACGGGAAAGCCATGGATTCTCATGGATGATGATTATAAGAAGAATAATGTCAGGACTCAGCTAAAGGATGAAGACTCTGTCCTAAAGTTCTATCAAAGGGCCATTGCCCTCCGCAGAGAGCATCCTGTAATCTACTATGGTGAGGTGGTATTTACAAATAAGAAGGAGAAAAATCTATTTACCTATTACCGCAAGAATCAGGAAGAAACCTTATTTGTAGAAGTTAACCTAAGTGCAGACAGGCTTAAAAGAAAAAAGCCTGTAGAAGGAAAGGTTTTACTATCAACCTATAGAAATAGCTCCCATGAATTTCTAGAGCCCTATGAAGCAATTATATGGGTGACAGGCACATGAGTTATGACTTATTGAAACATTAGAATAAATATAAATAGACTAATCCATGTAGTAGAAGGGATTAGTCTATTTATATTTTATTTTTTGCTAATTGAGCATTAATTGCTATGATAAATGGTATTTGTTAAAATGTAAATAACTTAAGCTGATCTAAAAAATTGAAATAGTATTTAATGCCATGGATTTTATAAAAAAGTAAAAAGGGGTGCAGAATTATGGAGATAAATACTGAGAAGATTGCCCAGGACTGTATCAAAGCAATCAATGAAAAGATAAGAAATTTAAAGACCCTAAATATCATCGTTGCTGGTAAGACTGGTGTGGGTAAAAGCACACTGATAAATAGTGTTTTTAGAGAAAAGCTAGTGGAAACAGGAATTGGTAAGCCTGTAACCATGCATATGAGAAAGATTAGTAAAAAGGATTTTCCTTTAAATATATATGATACTCGAGGCTTTGAGCTGGGAAAGGAAGCTCAGAGTGAGGTGAAGAAGGAAATTATAGATACAATAAGGAAGGGTGTGGCGTCAAAGGATGTAAATGAGGCTATTCACTGTATTTGGTACTGTATAAACACCTCTTCTAATAGGATAGAGCAATACGAGATTGACTGGCTGAGGGACTTTGCTGAGGAAAATAAATTAACTCAGGTTCCAGTTATAATTATTTTAACTCAGGCCTTCTCCAAGAAAAAAGCAAAAGAAATGCAGAATACAGTTCTCAATGAGAATCTGGATGTTGTTCAGGTTGTTCCCGTATTAGCTGAAGACTATGAGATAGATGATGACTATGTTCAGAAGGCCTATGGCTTAGATAATTTGATTTCTGTAATGAGTGAGGTCCTCCCGGATGAATTAAAGGACACACTACAAAATGTTCAGATAGCTTCCTTAGATCAAAAGCGGAGGAGTGCCCGGAAAGCTGTAGCTACAGCAACTATGGCTACCTTTGGAGAAGGCTTTGCTCCAATTCCCTTTGCTGATGCTTCCCTGATGGTCCCTACTCAGGTTGCCATGATTGCAACTATAACATCTATTTTTGGCTTAAACGTAGATAAGAGCATTATAATGGCTTTTGTTTCCTCCGCCTTAGGAGCTAGTGGAGCGACTATAGCAGGAAGAACAATAGTATCAAATCTCCTAAAGCTAGTTCCCGGAGCTGGTACTGTAGTTGGAGGATCAATATCTGGGGCCACTGCAGGATTAATAACCACTGCCTTAGGAGAAGCCTACATACGCCTCATGGAAGCAGTTTATAAAGGTGAAATCAATAGTTCAGACATAGGAACTAAAGCTGGACAGGAAAAGCTAAAGAGCTTGTTTAAAGAACAGCTTAAAAAGAAAAAGGATAAAGAGTAGCTGTGAGTGAAGTTTATGAATAATTAGGAATGGTACCAAGTAATTCAAGGAGAAGGAATAAAGGGGGAGGATAATTTTGATTAAAAATTTATTTGAGCAATTTCCGCACATCTTAGGAGATGAAATAACATTAAGAAAAATAGTAGATACGGACCTAGATAGTCTTTTTGAAATATATAGCAATGAAAGACTTTTTCAGTATACTCCTGTTAATACAAAAAAGAATAAGGACACTGTTGCCAATATGATAGGACATTTTGAAAGAGACTTTCATAAAAGAAAGTGCATATTTATTGGAATATGCCTAAATAGCGAGCTTGATAATATCGTCGGTATAGCAGAAATCTTCGACTACTCCAAGGATGTAAATATGGTGACTATAGGCTACAGATTAAAGGAAAGCTTTCAGTCTAAAGGCATAGCAACAAAGACTGTTCAGGCAATGACAGATTATCTATTTAACTATGTGGGAATTAATCGTATACAAGCCTTTGTAATGCCAGAGAATATTAAGTCCCAAAGGGTTTTGCTTAAAAATGGCTTTACTGAGGAGGGAATTATTCGCCAGGGGTATCATTGGAAAGGTCAAGGGATTGTGGATTTGAAGTTATATTCCTTACTGAAATCGGATATACACAAATAATACAATAGGAGTTGGTGCTGCTTTAGCAGGAAGAACAATCGTATCAAATCTCTTAAAGCTAGTCCACAGAGCTGGCTCTGTAGTTGGAGGATCAATATCTGGGACCACTGCAGGTTTAATTCATATGATATAGATTGCGCTAACACTAAGCTAAGTCTTAGAACATTTATTTTCTAAATTTTAGAGATTAAAGCACTATTCTTTGTCGGATGGGTGCTTTTTCTATTTAAGCATAAAATCTTTATTAACCTCGTAAATAGAATAATTAAAAACATTCAGAAAAGTATGAATATTATGTTGACAAATGTAAAAATACCTCGATATAATGAAGATAAGAAGATGGTATCGATACCATTTGGGGGTTTATATGAAAAGTGTAAATATAAATGAAGTAGCAAGAGTTGCTGGTGTATCTCGTACTACTGTTTCAAGGGTTATAAATAATAGTCCTTTAGTAAAGGAAGAAACAAATATAAAAGTAAAAAAAGTAATGAATGAGCTGGGATATCAACCTAATGAGCTAGCACGGGGATTAAGGAACAATGAAACTAAAACTATTGGAGTTATTGTATCAAATGTGATGAATCCCTTTTTTACTGCTATCGTTAGGGGTATCGAAGATATTGCTAATACTGAAAACTATAATATTATTCTTTGTAACAGCGATGAAAATTATGAGAAGGAAATTCAATATATAAATATGCTGATAAGTAAGCGTGTTGATGGATTAATTATTGCTAGCACAGGAGAAAAGTGTGATTATGATACTTTTACAGCAGGAAAACCTATAGTATTTGTTGACCGTCGTCCACCAGTTGCAAAAGGAAGGTATGATACTATTCTTGTATCTAACCGTCAGGGCAGCTATAATCTGACAAAGCACCTGATTGATCAGGGGTATAAGCATATTGGGATAGTAGCAGGTTCAATTGATTCAACAACAGGTCATGAACGTTTAATGGGATACTATCAGGCATTAGAGGAAAGTAATATTGAAATAGATAAAAGATTGATAAAAATTGGAGACTTTTTAGGAAATTCAAGCTATGAAAACTCAAAGGAGCTTTTTAGTGAGAGAATATGCGATGCAGTATATGCAGGAAACAATATAATCCTTAGCGGAGTTCTAAAGGCAATGAAGGAAATGAATATAAAGTATCCAAAGGACATTGGGTTAGTGGTATTTGATGATTTAGAGTGGATGGAATATTGTCCAATATCAATTACTGCGGTAAAGCAACCTACCTATGAAATTGGGACTTTGGCAATGAAAACTCTTCTTAATCGAATTGCTGGATCACGGAAAAAACCAAAAGAGATATTACTAGATGTTACATTACAAATAAGAGATTCATCAAAACAAAAGTAAGTTCTTGAGCGTTTTGAACAAGAAAATATTTTTGAGCAAAATGGTATCGATACCATTTATCAAAGATTTATAACTTGTTTCAAAATAAATATTCTGAAGCTATGCAACAGATGAGCATTCCTTGCTGAATTTACTGTTAAGGGTAAGCCAATCCATTCAGCAATGAAGGGGCTAGGGGAGTTTTCTCAGCTCCACACTACAGATGAAAGTGTTTCAGTGGATAAGTTTTTGAAAGCTATTGAGATTTATGGTCATTTAATATTAAATTGGGTTGAATCTGTATAAGAGGGGGATAGATGTATGTTAACTACTAAAGAATATTTGAAAATACGTGAAAAGGTAATAGAGTATTATAATAAGGCACATATTGTGATTACTGAGGAAGAAAAGAATAATATAGAAGTTGCAGATTTTGGACTTAACGACATAAAGCATACAGGGTTACAGCTAGTAGTCTATATAAATACAGATCGAGTTTGTGCAAAGGAGATGGTGCTATTACCAGGACAGACTTGTCCAGAGCACAGGCACGCGCCTTTTGGAGATTATCCTGGTAAAGAAGAAACCTTCCGCTGTAGATATGGCACAGTATATCTTTATGTTGAAGGCGAAAAGAACACGATTTCTCCAGTAACACCGCCGGAAAATGGACGAGAATATTATACTGTATTTCATGAAATAAAGCTTGAACCGGGAGAACAATATACTATCCCTATTAATACAAAGCATTGGTTTACAGCTGGTAGCGAGGGAGCAGTGGTTTCTGAATTTAGCACTCCTAGCTATGATGAGGAGGACATATTTACAGACCCAAGAATAGATAGAATTCCAAAAGTAGTTGATGAGGTGTAGTGTATGTTTAACAAGGAAATATGAAAAAAACAAGCGGAAACAGTTTGTGATGTTTTGCAAAAGGCACCTCAATGGAAAAGACAACAGGCAAATTTGGTAATGAAGTAAGAGTATTAAATAAACTACCAGTAGACTTACAGTATTTAGTAGGGGAAGCCTTTTAAAAGTTCTCTTTGCTTAGGAAGGTGTAGAGGTTATGAATAAAATGGAAGTTTACAGAAGAGTAGGATGTACTGATCAGTTATTCGGTGCTAGAGATATGCAGCTTTTGGGAGGAAAATCAAATGGAATGCGTGCAGTGCAGCTTTATAACGCTGCAGGAATGCAAGTCCTAGTTCTCCCGGACCGTGGAATGGATATAGCTTCATTAAGTTTAGGTGGGGTAAACATAAGCTTCCTATCAAAAACAGGGTTAACCAGCTCTAAGTATTTTCAGGAGAATGGTTCTAAGGGATTTTTAAGAAGCTTTTATGTAGGCTTCCTCACCACCTGCGGTTTAACCTATATGGGTGCCGCAGGAAAGGATGGAGAGGAGGAGCTGGGACTTCATGGATTGATTTCTAATATCCCTGCTGATGAGGTTAGTTCTAGAGTAGAATGGGATGAGGATACACCTAGAATCGTAGTCTCAGGAAGTGTAAAACAGGCAGAGGTTTTTGGAGAACATATAGTTTTAAAGCGGCAAATCACTCTTTTCGGAGAAAAAAATGAACTGGTTATTTCTGATTCTGTGGAAAATAGAGGGCTAGTATCTGTTCCATTTATGTTGCTATATCACATGAATTATGGTTATCCTTTTATATCCCCTAGTTGCCAGCTCCATCTTCCTTCCTGTGAGATAGCTGCTAGGGATGATCAGGCTAAAAAGCACATAGATCGATGGAATATTATTGAGGAACCAGAAGATGATGCAGAGGAGCAGGTATTCTTTCACAAGCTGCAGGCTAATGAGAATGGAAACTCAAGCTATTATCTCATTAATCCTGAGATAGAAAAGGGTATATCAGTATCATATCCTTCACAGGCATTACCATGGTTTACTCAGTGGAAGTGTATGAGAAGTGGAGAATATGTTCTGGGTTTAGAGCCTGGAAACTGTCATGTTTTGGGTAGAAAAAAAGCAAGGGATAATGGTGAACTTTGTTACCTCAAGCCTCTGGAGAAAAAGGAAGTAGTTATTACTGTTAAAGGCTTTAGCGGTAAAAAAGAAATTAATGAATTATTATATGAGAGGAAATAATATGAGATATTTAATGGGAATAGATCTTGGGACATCTAGTGTTAAGACATCTATATTCAGCGAAACGGGTAAACTAATGGCATCTGCTATAAATGAATATCCTCTGCTGCAACCTCAAAATGGCTGGGCTGAGCAAAATCCTGAAGAATGGTGGAGTGCAACTGTTTTATCGATTTCTCAGGTGCTGAAAACATCAAAAATAGATGCTGAGGCTATTGCAGGCATTGGGTTATCCGGCCAAATGCATGGATTGGTAATGCTGGACGAAAACAATAAGGTGATACGTAATGCTATAATATGGTGTGATCAAAGAAGTGCTTCAGAATGCGATGAGATTACTGAAGCTGTTGGAAAGGATAGATTGTTTAAGATTACGGCAAACCCTGCTTCAACAGGCTTTACAGCATCTAAGCTTCTGTGGGTACGAAATCATGAACCGGAGAATTATAAAAGATGTCATCATATACTGTTGCCTAAGGACTATATTAGATTTAGGCTTACAGGTTTATATTACAGTGATGTATCTGATGCATCAGGTACTCAGCTTCTGGACATAGAGCATAGATGTTGGTCAGAGGAAATTTTAAATAAGTTAAATATTCCTCTTAAATGGCTGCCAAGTCTCTGTGAATCTCCGGATGTTACCGGCACTGTGAGTGAATCTGCAGCAAAAATTACAGGTTTATCAGTTTCAACCATAGTAGTGGGTGGGGCTGGTGATAACGCTGCAGCAGCAGTAGGTGTAGGTGCAGTGGAGGATGGAAAGGCATTTACCACAATTGGCACCTCAGGGGTTGTATATGCACATAGCAGCTCATATATATATGACCACAAGGGTAGAGTGCATACCTTTTGCTCTGCAGTGCCAAAGGAATGGCATGTTATGGGTGTAACTCAAGCAGCGGGGCTATCACTAAAGTGGTTCCGTGATACATTTTGCCTTGATATACAAAGTAAAGCAGCACAGGAAAATAAAGATGCCTATGAAATTATGGATAAAATAGTTGAGAAAAAGAGTATAGGGGCTAATAAGTTATTATTTTTACCGTATCTCATGGGTGAAAGGACTCCTCATTTGGATCCATATTGCAGGGGTGTATTCTTTGGATTATCTGCCATACATACCAGAGATGATATGATGCGTGCAGTAATGGAGGGAGTAACCTATTCTTTGCGTGATTGCTTTTCAATTATTTCTGATTTAAATATAGTAATAAAATCAATGGCAGCCTGTGGAGGTGGAGGGAAAAGTAAGCTATGGCGACAAATGATGGCGGATAATTATGGTTGTTCTGTTAATACAATGGAAAACAATGAAGGTGCATCATTTGGAGCAGCAATTTTAGCTGCAGTAGGATGCGGTCTTTTTAATTCAGTACAGGATGCATGCAGGGCATATATACATACAGTAAGTGTTACAGAATCTAATGATAAAAATGCAGAAATGTATTCATGTATATACGAAGTTTATAGGAGTATTTATCCTAAAATTAAAAGTGAGTTTGAAGAATTAAATAAATTAAATCTATAATAATAAAAGTTGTTGTTGATTAAAAGTGAATATTATTTCTTTAGTTTATTCGTAATGGCTGGGAAATGCCACCTTTAAGAATACAATATGAAGGAAATAATCTTATAGTAAATGATACGATTTTATTATTACAATTTACCATGTTTATTTTTCATAGAAATTTGATATAATATAAATAAGAAAAGCTTAGTGCGGTAACACTAAGCCAAGTCTTAGAACATTTATTTTGTTTTAGGGCTATTGGATAAATTTAATTGCTAAATTTTAGAGATTAAAGCACTATTCTTTGTCGGATGGGTGCTTTTTCTCTTTGCCGTTAATTTCTATATGTAAACCAAGAAACTTAATCTTAATTATTAACTTAGAAATAAAGAGGTTATGACTTAAAACTAGTTTTATAGTATAAATAATAACTATACTCTTTATAGTTAATTCCAGCATATCCAATACCACCCCCTAGCTATAGTGAAGTAATTCACCAATACCCCAGGAGGATAAAACGTCCAAAACCTCCGCAGCCATCCACTACGGATTTTCAAAATAATACTTTAGAATTATACCATTATTATGAAGAATATATACACAGGGATATAATGGAAAGCCTCATTTAATTCTTGTACAGTGTTCCATAGAAAGCACAGCAGTGAAGCTATCATATGAATAAGAATTTTTTTCTTTTATAAGCTTTAGCATAATAATTAATCAGAAATTATATTTTGAAATGTAAATTATGGTATAGTATGCGTTATCAGGTTGATATTTGAGCTGAACATAAATTATTTCTGTTAGATAGACAGGATGTTGATGGAGGATAAATATACACATTAAACTTACCGAAGTTACGGAATCGTTATTAGATTTTCATTTTAAGGAGCGAAAGAATAAGTAAATTACATTTTCAAGAATTTAAAGATGAAATTGATGCTCTTATAGAATTTTTAACATCAGATACTTGGGGATTTCATAGAACACCGAATCCGAAACCTGAAAGTATTAGAGCAAGCTATGAGAATCATTTTTATACTAGTGATGACTGCAAAACCTTTTGGGTTATTTTAGATGAAGATATAAAATTGGGACAGGTAAGGGGTTTTGATTTAGAAGATTGTACACCATTGTTTGATATAAGAATTTTGAGCAAGTACAAGGGTATGCGAATTGGAACAAGCATTGTGAATTGGATGGTTGATTATTTATTTAATAATTACTCAGATAAGGACAGGCTAGAAGGCTACACGAGACAGGATAATTATGTCATGAGATCCGTATTTCATAAGTGTGGCTTTGTTAAATAAGCACATCATCGAAAAGTATGGACAGGTGAAGCTGGAAAGTTATATGATGCCATTGGCTATGGTATAACAAAAAAGGATTAGACGAGTGGACAAGTTACTTCTGTACTCTGGGAGGATTTTAAGTATTAAGAGAAGAACTCTCGATATAGGGTTAATAAAGACTATAAGGCTCATAGATGAGTGGATTAATAAAAGGTGCTAAATTCTATAGGTATTGGCGCTTTTTTTTATTTTATTCTATGTAAGTGTGATCATTATCTAATATGATTTTAAGGTATTCAGTTGCCTTCTTATAAGATTAAAAAGTAGGACTTTATGGATAAAATAGTATACTTTTTAGCCTATAAAATTCTATTTTATATTTTAGGCTAAAATTGTAGTACTAAATTTGAAAAATGGTACCATTTAACTCTCTTAAGAAAACATTTACAATAGTATTCAGTAAGAAGTTAAGATGTACGTTATATAAAATTTGTGGAGGGATAAAATGAGGAAAATCAAAGTTTTAGTTTCAGGCCTTTTATTACTCAGTTTAATTGCTGGAGTTGGATGCTCCAGTAAAACAAATGAAAGTAGCAATGAACCAGAGGGAAAGACTAGTTTAGTGTGGGCAGGTTGGTCTGGAGAAGAAGAAGCCAATAAAGCAACAATAAAAGATATGATTGACACCTATAATACTTCTGCTGAGGATGCTCAAATTTCTTGGGTTGGTTGGCCATGGGCTAATACTTTGCAGCAGCTTATTATAAGAACCCAGGGGAATCAGGATCTTGATGTAGCGCAGGTAGATATGGCTTGGCTTGCTACTTTAGCAAAGATGGATGTACTGGTGGATTTAAATGAGGTGTTGGGAGAAGACTGGATGAAGGAAAACATACCAGAAGCATCTTTAGGTTCTGGAAATATCGATGGAAAGCAGCTTGCAATTCCTTGGACACAGGCATCTATAGGTATGGTTTACAATCCTACTATATTAAAAAATGCAGGCGTTGATAAGGTTCCTGAAACTATAGAGGAATTTGAGGAAGCACTTAAAAAAATTAAAGAATATGATAAAGATATAATTCCTTATGCAGCAGCAACAAAAGAAGCAGGAAGTATAGCAAAGGACATGAATGCATGGTTTTGGACTTTTGGAGGTCAATATATAGATGATTCTGGTAAGATTGTAATTGATAGTGAGGCAAATGAAGAAGCTTTAACTTGGTATAAGGGCTTAAAAGATAAAGGATATATAGCAATGGATTTAACAAGATTTGATGCAAGACAGTTGTTTGCTCAAAATAAGGTTGCATTTTATGATGACGCAATACTAGCAAGAGGTATAGCTAAGAGTAATGGCGTTGCTGAAGATAAGCTCGATGAGACAATAAAGCCAATGTCAAGACCTGTTTTAAATAAAGGAGACAAGCCTCAATCTACTCTTTGGGGGCACCAGTTAGTTATATTTAAGAGTGCTAAGGATAAGGACAAGGCTGGAGAATTTATAAAATATTTAATAAGTGAAGACACCTCACTTAAGTACTTTGAGGCATCAGGCTCTGTTCCAGTGATGAATTCAGCCATAAACAGTGATCAAGTTAAAAATGATAAGTGGTCAAGCGAATGGCTTAAGATAACGGAAACCGGTAAAAAGGCTGAAACACAGAAATATGAAAATGACAGTCAGTTAGCCACTATTATAACTGAAGAAATTCAAAATACTTTACTTGGAACCAAAACTCCTAAGAAGGCCTTGGAGGATGCACAAAGTAGGTTTGAGCAAAGCATAAACTAAGGAGGACAATAGATGCAATCAAATTTGTCTTTGAATAGTAAACCTGATGATATAAAAAAGAATAGGCTAACAGATAGTCAGTTTGGATTTCTACTTATACTTCCTGCTTTGATAGTTTTTTCTCTAATAGTTCTATATCCTTTTTTATCATCAGTATCACATAGCTTATTTAAGGCAGGAATGCTAACTACTGAAAAAAGCTTTATAGGATTAGATAATTTCAAAAATATTATTTCCGATCCTAATTTCACTAAAATACTGCTAAATACCTTTACCTTCGTTTTTGGAACAACCTTACTATCCTTTATATTAGGGTTTATATGGGCGATTATATTAAACCAAGGCTTTAAAGGGTCAGAAATTCTTCGTGGTATTACTCTTGTTAACTGGATAATACCTGGAACTGCTATTGGCTTCTTATGGATGTGGATATTTCATGGACAATTTGGAGTTTTAAATTATATATTGAGAAGTTTAGGCTTAATTCAAGAAAATATTACATGGCTAGCTGATCCTAAGTTCTCAATGTTGGCAGTTATAATAGCAAGAACTTGGCAGTATATGCCCTGGTTTATGGCTCTAATTATTGGAGGATTAAAAGGTATATCTTATGATATTGTTGAAGCAGCTAGAATAGATGGTGCTAGTAACTTTAAGGTTTTTACAAAGATAGTACTACCATCTATGAAAAATATCATATTCTTTATTTTGCTTTTAGGTATTATAGCAGGATTACAGCATTTTGATATTATATGGGTTATGACTTCTGGAGGACCGGGAGTATCCACAACAACATTATCTGTTGAAGTATATAAGACCGCCTTCCAAAATTGGGACTTAGGCAGAGCTTCTGCTATAGGAACAATATGGGTTGCCATATTATCTGTTTTTATGTTTTTATATCTAAAGCTACAGAGAGAGAAGTAAAGGATGTGGAACTACTATGCCAGAATATAAGTTGTTTGATAGTAAAAGTAAAGGATTTAAGATTTTCTTTATAATTTCCTTAGTTATTGTAGGATTATTTGTACTGCTACCATTGTATTGGATAATAATAACTGCCTTAAAGCCTGCAAAGGAGGCCTTTGATGTTAATCCTAGCCTCTTTCCTAAGAGCATAACCTTTGATAATTTCAAACAGGTAATAACAGATAAGAGAATACTAATATATCTTAGAAATAGTTTGTTGGTATCTTTCTCAAGCTCTTTTATTACCACCGCTTTATGTACTTATGCAGGTTACAGCTTTTCAAAGTTTAGATATAGAGGGAGAAACTCTTTTATTATGCTTATAATGACTGCTCAAATGTTTCCTTTTGCAGTTCTCCTTCTTACAATATATACATTAATGCGAAGTCTTAATTTATTGGATAATTATATTTCGTTAATATTATCCTTTGTTACATTTACTTTGCCTATGGGGATTCTTACACTTAAGTCCTATTTTGATGAGATACCAGATTCTTTAATAGAATCAGGAAATATAGATGGGGCATCTAGGATGACCATTATGCATAAAATAATATTTCCATTAGTAGTACCTGGAGTAATATCAACGGCTATCTACGGTTTTGTTTGGAGCTGGAATGACCTTTTATATTCTTTAACTCTTGTTACGTCTGCAACAAAAAGGACTTTGGCTCCAGGGCTGTCGCTTACATATATGGGAGAGTTTCAAAATAATTGGTCAAACATGATGGCTGCTTCTATATTTGTATCTATACCAGTTGCTCTAATATTTATATTTCTGCAGAGATACTTTATTCAAGGTATTACTTCTGGTTCTGTAAAAGGCTAAATTTGTGAGGTAAAAGGATGAATAAAAAAGTCGTAGTAAAGGATTATAAAGTAGTAATTATTGGTGGAGGTATGGCGGGAGTATGTGCTGCTGTAGCAAGTGCTAGACAGGGAGAAAGGACTGCTCTTATAAATAATAGACCAGTTTTAGGAGGAAATGCTAGCTCCGAAATTAGAATGCACATTTGTGGTGCTGATTATCATGGCTTTAGACAAAATGCACGAGAGACTGGAATAATAGAGGAAATTTTATTAGACAATAAAAGAATAAATAAAAGTAACTCTTTCTCTATACTAGATACTATTCTATGGGAAAAAACTAGATTTCAAGATAATCTCGACCTTTATCTCAATACCCATATTACGGAACTGATTAAGGGTGAGGATAAAATATCAAGTGTTATAGGAGAACAGTTGACAACAGAAAAGATATTTAAGCTAAATGGAGAAATCTTTATAGATGCTACAGGGGATGGAACTATAGCTTATTTATCAGGTGCAGAATACATGAGCGGAAGAGAAGGAAAAGATAAGTTTGGAGAAAAGTTTGCTCCTGAAAAATCAGATAACCATACCATGGGTAATACACTGCTCTTTTCAGCTGTAGATATGGGGAAAAAGGTCGAGTTTATAAAACCAAACTGGGCTAATACTTATCAAGAGGAAGATCTGGCCTACAGGCAGCATAATGAAATTAATAGCGGATACTGGTGGATTGAAATAGGTGGAGATGACCTGGATGTTATTCAGGACGGAGAAGTTATAAGAGATGAGCTTTTAAAGGCAGTATATGGGGTATGGGATCACATAAAAAACTCAGGAAATCACTATGCAGACAACTTTGCTTTGGACTGGGTAGGTTTTTTGCCAGGAAAGAGAGAAAGCAGAAGAGTAGTAGGTGACTATATATTAAAAGAACAGGATTTATTTGAGGGAAAAATATTTGATGATGCTATAGCATACGGTGGATGGCCTATGGATATGCATGTGGTGGGAGGCATTAGAACAAGAAGGGAACCAACTGATTTTATTATGATGGATGATTTATATACAATACCATATAGGTCCATATACTCAAAAAATATAAGGAACCTCATGGTAGCCGGTAGAGATATAAGTGCTTCCCATATGGCCTTTGGTTCTACAAGAGTTATGGCAACCTGCGCGGTTATCGGACAGGCTGCTGGTACTGCTGCTGCTATGTGTGCAAGTAAAAAGCTTTTGCCAAGAGAGCTTAATAATCATATACATGAGCTTCAACAGAGGCTAATGAAGGCAGACTGTTATATACCAGGCTTTAAAAATGAAGATAAAGAGGATTTAGCATTATCAGCAAAGATTAGTGCTTCCAGCTTCCTTAAAAGTTATGAGCCTAAGAACATTATAAATGGATACTCAAGAACGATTAAAGAGCAAACAAATGCATGGATTGCAGAAGATGGTGATAATAATCCATGGATTGACCTTACCTTTGATAATAGTATTTCTCCTAAGGAACTGATATTGAAGTTTAATTCTAATCTTTCAAAGGAAATAATGATCTCATTAACTCATAGTGTTAGAGATCGCCAGCAGGAAGGTACTCCAAAGGAAATAGTAAGAGATTATGACCTTGAGTTTTATAATGGAGAAGAATTAGTAGAGAAAAAAAGCGTTAGAGATAATCACAGAAGACTAAGCATCACTCCGCTTCAGGGGATTAGCTGTAACAGAATACGAGTAAAACCTTTAAGCACCTGGGGAGATAAGAATATTTGTATTTATGAGATAAGGGTATATTAAAAAATGGCTATCGAAAGATAGCCTTTAATAATATACAGATATTTAAGATATTAGTTTTAGGAGGCTTTGTATTTTTATGTATAATAGTATAAAATTACCTTAACGACTAAGCTTAATAAAATTTGTTACATTGTTGGTGGTGATAGGAGTGTACAATTTACTTATAGCAGATGATGAAAAGAATATAAGAGAAGGGTTAAACAGATTTATAGACTGGGAAGAGTTAGGCTTCAAGGTTGTAATGAAGTGTGAAGATGGAGAGGATGTAATAGATTACATAAATGCTATATCTGTAGATGTAGTCCTTTGTGATATTAGGATGAATAGAAAGTCTGGTCTAGAGGTGGCTAAATATGTATGTGAAAATTCTCCAAGAATAAAAGTAGTTTTAATGAGTGGATTCCAGGAGTTTGAATATGCTAAAAAAGCTTTAGAGTACAACGTTACTTTTTATATAGTTAAGCCTATTGAGATTGAAGAAATTAAAGAAAAATTTAGCAAGATAAAAAGTGACCTTGATAGTTTTAAAAATATGAATGAAAAAATACAGCAGGATAAGATAAAGACAATAGAGGCCCAAGAGGACTTTAGGGTGCTTATAGATCTGCAGTATTATTTGGTAGAAGCTTTCATAACTTTTGATAAGGCTGCTATAACCAGTATTTTTAATGATATATCCACTAAAATAATTAAATTACCTTTTAATTCAGGTCTTAAGTTTTTAGAGAATACTCTAGTACTTTTATTAGATAGAATAATTGGATCTTATACAGGGTTGCCCATTAAGGAAGAATTAAAAGTTTCAATAAGAAAAATTAGTGATGCTGAAAGTTATAATAGTGCACTTGAGTTTTGGGAACAATGGATGAATTCAGCCATTAATGGAATTGAAGAAAATAATAATAGCAATTATAGATTGGTTATAAAAAAAGCAAATAAATATATTGAAGAAAACTATATGTATGATTTAACTTTGGAGAAGGTTTCTGAAATAGTGTTCCTGAGCCCTGTTTACCTAAGTAAGATTTATAAGAAAGAGATGGGTATTAATTTTATTGATTATGTTACTCAAATAAGAATAGAAAGGTCTAAGGAGCTGCTGTGCAATAGAAGCTTGAAGGTCTATGAAATATCCGAACTTGTAGGCTATAAAAACCTCAAATACTTTTATAAGATATTTAAAAACTATACCGGTTATACCCCAAATAAGTATAGGTCATTGTTCATTAATAATAAATCCAATAAGTGAAGAGAAGATAAATAGGTGTTATTATGAGGAAAAGTAAAAGCTTAAGTATATGGAAATATATAAAGGAATATAGATTTAATAGTATTTTAGTGAAGTATTTTATAACTATTAATCTCTTTATAACTCTTCCGTTATTTTTAGCTATATTTATTGCTTTTAATCATTTAAACAACATCTATAAGGATCAGCTGATGAGTGCGAATCAAGCTGCCTTGTCTAGAACAAAAGATAGCATTGACATGATAATTAGACAGGTTGAAACAGCTCTTTTAAGTCTTTCTACGGATTTGGACGTAGAAAATATATTAAGATTCAATAGTAACAACTATCATGGAAAAGAATCGGATATGCTTAAAAGTATAAATACCGTAGAAAAGGTGATAAATACTTATGTATATTATGGAGATTTTATTAACTCTATTTGTATTTACTCTGAAAAAAGTAATTATAAAATCGTTACAAGTAATACAGCCTATATAGACTGGAAGTACAGTGATACTATTGAAAAGGAATTTTATAAAAACTCCTCTAAAAGTCATTGGATATCTGTTATTCCTGAAAAGAACACCATATCCTTTTTTAGAGCTATACCTATATACTCCAGTAAGAAAATCGGAGTAGTTGTTGTTAGTATTGATATTGATAAAATTAATAAGCTTATAAATCAAAATAAGGATGTTATTATTGAAGATTTCTATATATTGAATAATAATTCAATAGTATTTAACAATGATAGGAACCTATTAAATAAGAATGTTAACAGTGTAAAATCACTACAAGAAGTGGATTTGTCAAGCTTAGGCAAAGGAAGGACAATAACAGTAGAGGGAAGAGAGTATTTTATAAATAATATTGAATCCGATTATAATGACTGGAATTTTATATCTTTTGTAAGTACCAATGATAACAAATTAAATGTAAATAGAATCAGAGATATAATGATTGGATTCTTAATTTTTAGCATAAGCTTGGTTCTTATCATTTCATTTCTTATAGCTGTGAAGCTATTCACTCCAATAGAAGAGATATTTAGCATATTAGAGAGGAAAAATTACGTCGATAATAATATTTACAGTAAGTCAAAGATAAATGAGTTAAAAATGATATCTAGAGGTTTAGAAAGCTCCATAAGTGATGTTCAATATCTTAAGGAGGAGCTCAATAGTAGAATGAGACTTCTAAATAAAGCTAGATCCATAGCGCTTCAGTCACAAATTAATTCTCATTTTCTCTTCAATACCTTAGAGAATATAAGGTGGAAGGTCATGGAGTTTACAAATGGAGAAAACCAAGGAAGCTATATGATTTCAAATCTCTCAAAGCTTTTGAGAATAGGGCTTAATACAAAGGATTACATGAATACTTTAAGTAATGAGCTTGAACATGTAAGAATATATTTGGAAATACAAAAGGTAAGATATGAAGACAAGTTTCAAGTTGCGTACAATATTGAAGAACGAACCTTAGAAGCAATGCTTCCAAAAATAACTCTGCAGCCAATTGTAGAAAATGCAATATATCATGGAATTAAGCCAACTAATAAAAAATGCACTTTAACAATAAGTTCATTTCTTTCAGAGGATAAAGTTATTATAGAAATAAATGATAATGGTGCAGGCATGGAAGAAGAAAGAAGTAACTCAATCAACAATGAGCTTCAGACAGAGTACATAAAGGAAGAAAACCATATTGGAATAAAAAATGTTAACCAGAGAATAAAGCTCAGCTTTGGAGAAGACTACGGGATTGAAATAAAAAGCAAGGTTAATGTTGGGACAAGGATAATTATATCTATACCTTCAGATTCTAAAAGTAGTTTTAATGAGCTTTAATGAGAAACTTCTGTGGTGTTATCAAAATCCCCAAAATTTTAGTTGACAATTATATTGTATGTGAATAGAATATATGTAAGTAAATTCAATGAAGGAAAGAGTAGATATCTACCTAGTATCCAAAGCGAGTAGGGTTGGTGGAAGCCTATGAGAAAGGTAATATTGAAGGACATTCCTGAGAGGCTTATCTGAAATATAGTAGGATAGGACGGCTTCCCCCGTTATAGGGCTTAGAGATAATAATGTATTAATACATTGTTGGATTAGGATGGTACCGTGAATACAGCATTCACTCCTATTGGGAGTGGGTGCTTTTTTAATACCTAGGAAACTATAATTCCTCGGGCATTAAAAGAGGTGTTTTATACGATATAGATCTTGGTTTAATAAACATTATTAAAAAGGGTGGTACCGCGAATGTTTTTGCCCCTTGGGTTTTATACTCAAGGGGTTTATTAATTTTAAGGAGGAATTATTATATGGAAAGGAAGCTAGTAAGTGAGTTAAAGGAAGCAATAAACGAAAGAGTATGTATTAAAGGCTGGGTTCACAGGGTCAGGAAATTAAAGAGTATAACCTTTTTAATCCTCAGGGATAGATCAGGACTTGTCCAATGTATAGTAGATAATAGTGAGTCCAATTTATCAGAAATAACCTTAGAGTCCGTTGTTTCAATTGAGGGAAATGTTGTGCAAAGTAACAATAAATTAAACCCATTTGAGGTACAGGTGGAGAGCCTTGAGATTATAAATAAGGTTAAAGAGGAGCTTCCCATAGAGATAAATAAGGAAAGCTTAGAGTTAAATTTAGATACAATGCTTAATAATAGGGTGCTTAGCCTTCGCCATCCTAAAGTAAGCAGTATATTCAAGGTACAGAACATTATAGTGGATTCCTTTAAAGCTTTTTTGAATAGTGAAGGCTTTACTGAAATCCGTACTCCTAAGATAGTGAAGGAAGGAGCAGAGGGAGGTACTGAGGTTTTTGAAGTGAAATACTTTGAGAATAAGGCATACCTTGCTCAAAGCCCTCAGTTTTATAAGCAGATGATGGTGGGAGCAGGCTTCGAAAGAGTATATGAGGTAGGTCATGCTTATAGGGCAGAGGAGCATAATACCAATAGACATCTCAATGAATATGTAAGCTTGGACTTAGAAATGGGCTTTATTGAAAATGAATATGATGTCATGGAGCTGGAGGAGAGATTATTAAAATTCATATTAGAAGAGCTGAAGGCTAAGGCTTATGAATATTTAGAGCTACTTCAGGTAGAGCTGCCAGTGATAGAGGGTGAGATACCAAAGCTTAACTTCCAGGAAGCAATTAATATACTGAAGGAAAATTATAATAAAGAGGACCTAGATGGTGATCTAGACCCAGAGGGAGAAAGGCTTTTACACAAATATGCAAAAGAAGAGCTTAATAGTGATTTTCTCTTTTTGATTAATTATCCAAGAAGGAAGAGGCCAATGTATACAATGCCTTATGGAGAAGAGGGAACTCACAGCTTTGACTTATTGTTTAAGGGAATTGAGATTACCACGGGAGGACAGAGGATACATGACTATAAAATGCTGGTAGAAAACATGCGCTATAAAGGCCTCAATCCAGAAAACTATGAAAGCTATCTAGAGTTATTTAAATATGGAATGCCTAAGCACGGAGGCTTAGCCATTGGCCTAGAAAGGCTCACTGCAAAAATTTTAGGACTAGAAAATGTGAGAGAAGCTACGCTTATAACTAGGGATAGAAAGAGGCTTATACCATAATTTTAAAAAACGCTAATTATTTAAATGCCACTTGATAGTTGAGTATTTATTCAACTATGATATAAACAGTAGAAGAAACTCTATTCCAAATGCCTGATGAGGATATTTTTATTGGAGTGGCTGATATTTTCTCAGTCACTATGACGAATATCAAGCATAAACATTAAGGAGTATTAACATGAAAACAGAAAAAAATATTTTAATTGCATTTATCTTAAATTTATCCTTTTCGATTTTTGAGTTCATCGGCGGTTCTATTACTGGCAGTGTTGCCATCATTTCTGATGCAGTCCATGACATTGGAGATGCGGCAAGTATTGGGATATCTTATTTTCTGGAACGCAAGAGCAAGAAGCAGCCCGATGAAACCTATACCTATGGTTATTCTCGTTATTCTGTCGTTGGTAGCGTAATCACCACCTTTATTCTGCTGTTCGGTTCTGTAACGGTTATTTACAATTCCATAGAGCGTATTTTTAATCCCGTGGAGATCAATTATAATGGCATGATACTATTTGCTGTAGTTGGTGCAGTTGTTAATTTTGGTGCTGCATGGCTTACCAAAGAAGGAGATTCTCTCAATCAAAAAGCTGTCAATCTTCATATGCTGGAAGATGTACTTGGCTGGGTAGTTGTATTGCTCGGTGCAATCATTATGAGGTTCACGGACATCTCTATTCTTGATCCAATTATGTCTATATGTGTTGCACTGTTTATTTTGGTCAATGCTGTAAAGAACTTGAAAGAAGTCCTCGATCTGTTCCTTGAGAAGGTTCCTCGTGGCATCAATATGAAAGAAATTAAAGGACACATCTGTGAAATTGAAGGGGTTCAAGATGTTCACCACATCCACATATGGAACATGGATGGACGCAATAACTATGCTACCATGCATATAGTCACAGATGCGGATTGTCATGAAATCAAGGAGAAGGTAAGAGAAAAACTGAAAGAGCATGGGATTGTTCACGTCACACTGGAACTTGAAGCTAGCGGTGAACATTGCCATGAAGAAGATTGTCATGTGGACTTCGAGCATAAGAGTGGACACCATCACCATTAAGGCGCAGTTATTTTGTAACTGCCCTTTTTTAAATTGTAAATAATTAATGATAATAGACTTGATGGGAAAAAATATGAAGTTATATAATTAATTTACATATTGTTATGTGATGGGGGGAAGGATTTATGGGGAAAATCAGAAGTTTTTTTAGTGTGGACTACCATTATAAAGAAGAGGTAAGGAATTATACAAGGATTGATGGAATACTTGCTATTGTCTATTATGTGATCCTAATGATTTTATATTTCTTCATGGGAAGGTTATATTTGAACAAGCAGATATATTTAGGGATACCTATCAATTTGTTATGTGCGTTAATATGCATTTTAATAGTTCTTTTAAGGAAACAAAAGCTATCATCACTTGGAATTACTAAGTATAAGCTGAAAAGCTCAATAATTTTAGGCAGCTTCCTTGGGATTCTTTTTCTTGTATTTAATGGTATTATACCTGCTTTGTTTTCTGAGAGAGAATTAATTTCAGCAGATATGCTTTTATATAATATATTTTATTTCTTTACAGTAATTGGTTTTGTGGAAGAACTTATATTTAGAGGCTTTATTCAAACAAGGTTATACGGAATAATAAAAAATAACTTTTTAGCTATTATCATTACAGGCGTTATGTTCTCACTTATGCATATCCCCTTTCAGATGAGTCATGTAAACATGAGCCTTTCTCAATTCTTTTCAGAGAATACTCTGTGGCTCATAACACTTGTAGGCTGGCATGTGTTTTTTAATTTCTTATATAAAAAGTACAACTCTATTTTTACTGGAACTATAGTCCATGGCTTTATGAACTTTAGCAGTACTTTATTCAGGTAATAGTGTAGAATATAATCAATAGTCCCCATCTAATAAACAGATGGGGACTATTTTAAATTAGTTGCTGCTTTTCACTATATTCTTAAAGCCTACATAGGTTGTATAAAAGTATCCGCCGTAGATTATAACCAGTGCTGAGACTATCATTAGAGTAGAGCCTACAAAGCCACTGTCCTTTGAGGCTACAAAAAGCTCGCTTCCTACCCTTATACCAACTATAGAGTGAATAATGGCCAAGGCCAGAGGTATCATAAAGTATATAAGATTCTGCACAAGAATTGACTTATTAATCATTCTTTCTGGAGTACCTATTTTCTTAAGGACACCATATCTAGGAAGACTATCACTAGCTTCTGATAATTGCTGAATGGCTAGTACCGCGGCACTGGATATGAGGAACACTATGCCTAGATAGATTCCTACGAATACAAGGATTGCAGAGGAACCATAAATTGCTGCCTTAGTCTGTTCTGCAGTAAACCCTGTTACAGGAGTTAGATCGCCTTCCAAATCTACATCATCTGCTAGTCTTGTAAATAGGGTGGAGAATTTCTCTTCTGATTCATCCTTGGTGCTATCATCAAACACTACATTAATGTTTGATGTTGCTGGGATTAGCTCTCCCTGGAAGCTATCAGGAACTATGAAGTATAAGAAGTAGGAGTCAGAAGGTCTGATAGTGGCTATATTTTCTTTTATAGGGTCATCATTTTTTATGGTATAAACCTTTCCGTCTATCTCTAGGTTGTTGCCTTTTTTTAGAAGCTTCTCATAGTTTATGTTTACTTCATCATAGTTAGATACTACTAAAAGCTCATCAGCTTCCAACGCTACAGGTGCCTGTCCTTTGAGCTCTATTATTGAATTATAATCCGATAGCTTAATAGCTTTGAGAGGATAATCTGTATATTGATCCTCAAAGGTCTTTTTTTCCTTCTCATTTAAATATTTATTAATTAAATCATCTAAGACAGCATTGATTTGATATTCGTTGTAAAATACGTGGTCTTCATTATCTTCTAGCTTAAAGTCTATTTTATCTAAATACTCCTCCATATCCTTTACCTTTTGTTCCTCACTGGTGATATGAAGCCTAGCAGAAGCATCAAAGGGGAGGTTTCCCTCTAGAGATTTATCAAGAGTACCCTTAAAACCAAACATGGTAACTAAAAGTGTAATGGTTAAGAAAAGCATAAGACATATTACCGTCATGGATACAAAATTAGTAGTTATCTTGTTGTTTATCTGTCTTAACACAAAGAGATTTAGATTTTTTAAGTATAGCTTTTTATTTTTCTGTACAGCCTGGATGAAGAAGCTGGAGAGACTGAAAAAGAATAATAAAGTACCAAAAGTTCCTAAGGCTATAGAGACTAAAATCATTAAATCATCGGTATTAATCCCAGCACTAAGAATTATAATGTAGGCTGCTACTAGCATTCCAATAGATATAAGAAAAAGTACTACAGAAGCAAAGGTATTTTTAAGTCTTACTCTTTCATTTTTCTTTGCAGCACTGATGAGATCTATCAGCTTATATTTTGAAATAGTAAACTGGTTAAAGGTCATCACTAGAAGAAAGATTATTCCAAAGTATAAGGCAGTTTTAATTATCGCTTCAAAGGATATAATGAACTTATAGCCTGTCATGTCAACCACTAAGAGTCTTGCGGTGATTACTGAAAGTCCTTGAGATACAATAACTCCTAAGGCTAATCCAACTACTAATGACATGAGGGCGATTATAAGGGTTTCTAGGATTAATATTCTTGAAATCCTGCCCTTTGACATGCCTAAGGTTAGGTATATGCCCATTTCCTTTTTACGTTTTTTGATTAAGAAGTTATTTGCATAAATTATTAGTCCACCTAATATAAAGGATACAAATACCGAGGCTCCTGCTATAAAGTTGTTTAACATTGTAACATAGCTTGCAGTGCTTTTATTTATTTCAAGGATTGCCTTCTGTGCTTCAATAGAATTAAAACTGTAAAATATACATACGGCAAAGGTCAGTGTCAAAAAGTATATGGTATAATCCTTAAAGCTTCTCTTCACATTGTTTATGGCTATTTTAGAAAACATCTCCAGCATCGCCTCCTAGTAGAGTTACAACTTCAATTATTTTGTTGAAAAATTCCTTTCTAGTATCCTGTCCTCTCACAAGCTCATTGAAGATTCTTCCGTCCTTTATGAATAGGATTCTATGGGCATAGCTTGCAGTAAAGGCATCATGGGTTACCATTAGGATTGTAGCCTGTAATTCCTTATTGAGCTTTTCAAAGGAGTCTAGTAGTAGTCTTGAGGATTTTGAATCTAAGGCTCCTGTAGGCTCATCTGCTAATATCAGAGAAGGCTTGGTTACCAGAGCCCTAGCAGAAGCTACCCTCTGCTTCTGCCCTCCGGACATCTGATAGGGGTATTTCTTTAATACATCACTGATTTCAAGCTTTTCAGCAGCTTCTTTAATGAGGGTATCTATCTCACCAGGCTTTTTATTTTGTATTGTAAGAGCTAAGGCTATATTCTCTTAAGCTGTGAGGGTATCTAGAAGGTTAAAGTCCTGAAAGATAAAGCCCAGCTCATCCCGGCGAAACTTCTCTAGATTCTTTGCTTTAAGGGCCGTGATATCCTTATTATTTATGATGATATGCCCTGTGGTGACAGTATCAATGGTGGAAATGCAGTTAAGTAAGGTTGTTTTACCGCTACCGGAGGGACCCATAATTCCTACAAATTCTCCCTTATCCAGCCTGAAGCTTATATTATCTATGGCCTTGGTTACATTTCCCTTATTTCCGTAGTACTTCTCTATTTTTTCTACCCTTAGTATATTTTCCATTTCCATTCCTCCCAGGTTAGTTATTTCTTTACTTCAAACTGCAGTTCAACTTGTATATAATCGCTGTTATCGGCATAGATAACTACTGAATATAGTCCTTCTTCAAGGCCCTCTGGCTCAGATAGCTTAGCAGAGAAATATCTGGAGCTGTTCATTTTTACATCCTCCTGAACCTTGAAGCGGTTTGGTCTTTTTGCTTCGCCCTTGTACCATACAACGGTGCCTTCCTTAACTAACAGCCTCTTACCTCTTGCAGAGAAGTAAATCTCATCCTCTGGTGCAAATACTTTAGTTTCGTCTACAGGCTTTCCATTCTTGTCGATGCTTCTTGATACGGCTCCATCTACAATCTTTGGACCGAAGAAATATTTATAAGCAGCATTAGCTCCTACTAACACTAAAATCACTATAATTGCAGGTATTATTAATTTTTTCATTTTTATTCCTCCCAGAATTTTTATTGTTTGTCTATTTTAATGTTATGCACTATGAGTGCCTATGAGCTTTAATTTTATTAAGGTTACATTCACCAGCACTAAAACCACTACCGCTGCTGGAACTAATATTTTTTTCATTTTCATCCCTCCTAGAATTTTTTGTTCCTTGTCTATGTGTATATAATACCTTGATTTACCATAAGTACATATCAGTTTCTATTTCATTAAGGTTACAATTTTGAAAGAATAGATATTTTTTTAGGAGGAAAAATTATGGGCTCACAAGACTATGCTTCATGCACTAGCTGTGAACCCATAATTATAATGTTATTTCATTAGGTTTATTTTGCTTAAGGGGAAGGTAATACTCACCTTAGTACCTTGTCCCTCTTGAGAGCTGAGCTTAAGGCCTAAGCCAAGCTGATCGCAGAGCTTCTTGCAGAGATAAAGCCCAATACCAGTAGATTTGCCAAGCTTTCTTCCGTTCTCTCCCGTAAAGCCTTTTTCAAAAACTCTATTTATATCCCTGTCTGTGATGCCTATGCCATTGTCTTCTATGGTAAGGACTATGTTATTTTCATTTCTTTCCGTATATATTTTTACCCATCCATCTTTTCCCTTGGAGTACTTAAGGGCATTTCCTATTATCTGATTCAATATGAAGGCAAGCCACTTGCCATCACTATATACAGTGCCCTCTGTATCTTCTAACTGGATGGATATTCTTTTGTTAATAAAGTCTCTGGAATTCTTCTTTACTACAGTTCTAATATACTCACCCAAATCTATTTCTCTAATGATGTAATCCTTGCTTACATTATTGCTTCTTGAGTAATATAGTACCTGCTCGATGTATTCTTCAATCTTCTTTATTTCATAATTGATATTCTTAGTAACCTCATTTTCATTGTTTTCTATAATAAGCCTTGTGGAGGCAATGGGAGTCTTGATTTCATGGACCCAGGTCTCTATGTATTCCCTATATTCTATTTCCATATCCCTATATTTCTTTACATGCTCATGCATTTCTTTGTTTGCTTGTCTTAGCAGCTCATAAAGAAGCTTTACTTCAATAAACTCTGGCTCCTTAATAACCTCAGATAGAATATATTTTTTGTCCAGGCTTTCCATTATGCTGTTTATCTCATCATAGAACCTTTTCTCCTTGATGAACTCTGAAATAATATAAAAGAGAAGAGGAAGAAACCAGGTTAAGAAAATAATGATTATTGCAGGGGGTTCCAGTCCTATAAGCAGCATAATACCACTTATAATTATAAATAATATGAAGTTAATCAGAAGGAATAGGACTCTGTCCTTTAGATAATCTATTATCCTCATGGCAGTATATACCCAAGGCCACGCCTTGTTTCTATGCTTTCCTTCATGCCCACCTCTTCAAGCTTTTTTCTTAGCCTTGTAACATTAACGGATAGATTATTATCATCTACAAATATATCCGAGCTCCACATAAAATCCATCAAATCATCCCTTGATACTATTTTTCCTTTACTCTTAATAAGACAGGAAAGTATTTTTAGTTCATTTTTCGTCAGCTCTGCAGTATTGCCGTTATAACTAATAGAACCATTGGACAAATTAAGCTTTAGATCATTGTAGGTGATTATATCCTGGAGGTTAGCTCCTTGAGTTCTCCTTAGTAGAGAAGTAATCCTGGCCAAAAGGATTTGTGTATTATAGGGCTTTGTAATAAAATCATCAGCCCCCAAATTCATGCTCATAAGTTCATCCATTTCACTATCCCTGCTGGTGACCACTATTATAGGCACATCGGAGATCTTTCTTATCTCTCTGCATATATGATAGCCATCAAAAACAGGCAAATTGATATCAAGGAGTATTAAATCTGCTTCTTCCCTTAAGATATATTCAATTATATTCTCAAACTCCGTTGGAGCTAAAGCTTCATAACCATACCTAGTGAGAAAGGTCTTAAGCTCTTCCCTTATGGTTTCCGTATCCTCTATAATGATAATTTTTGACATGGATTCACTTCCTTTGCATTAACTGGATGAAAAGTTAAATTAAGTATACCATAATTGAGAGATATGAAACTACGGACATGTTTTTTTCCATTAACTAAAATTTGTTCTTTAAAAGCTAATGTAATATAATTGTAAATGTGGATATGATTTTTTAAATAATATTAAAATAAGGTGTTAAGTTAAGAATAGAATTTGTTATATGTAGGAGGATAAAATGATAACAGGGGAAATACGAAATAAGATAGATAAAATATGGGAGATATTCTGGACTGGTGGAATATCAAATCCTTTAGAAGTAATAGAACAGTTTACCTATTTAATATTTATGAAACAGTTAGATGATGTTGAAACTACTAAAGAAAGCGAAGCAGTATTTTTAGGCTTAGACTATCAGGGAGTTTTTCCTAAGGATAGGCAATATTTAAGATGGAGCAACTTTAAAAATTTAGAGGCTTCTCAAATGTACAATATAGTTCAGCAAGAAGCTTTTCCTTTTATAAAAAATCTAAATGAGAATGGCGAATCTGCTTATGCTAGATATATGGGAGATGCAATATTTAAGATACCTACTCCTTCCATGCTTTCAAAAATAGTTGACGGAATTGATAAGCTTGATCTACAGGATAAGGATAGCAAGGGTGACCTTTACGAATACCTATTATCAAAGGTAGCTACCTCTGGAACAAATGGACAGTTTAGAACTCCTAGACACATAATCAAGATGATGGTAGAGCTTATGAAGCCAACTCCTAGCGATTTTATAATAGATCCAGCAATGGGCTCAGCGGGCTTCTTAGTGGCTGCTCAAGAATATTTGAGAGAGAATCATGGCGATTTATTCTTAAATGCTGGGCTTAGAAACCATTTTACCAATGATATGTTCACGGGCTATGACATGGACAGCACCATGCTTCGTATTGGAGCCATGAATATGCTTCTCCATGGTGTTGATAACCCTAATATAAAGTATACCGATAGTTTATCAGAGCTAAATACTGATAATGAGAAATATACTCTAGTATTAGCAAATCCTCCTTTTAAGGGAAGCTTAGATTATGAAGCAGTGTCTAATGATTTATTAAAGGTTACAAAAACAAAGAAGACTGAGCTTTTATTCTTAGCATTAAATTTAAGGATTCTAAAGCTAGGGGGAAGAAGTGCTACAATAGTTCCCGATGGTGTTCTATTTGGAAGTAGTAACGCTCACAAGCAAATTCGAAAAGAAATCGTAGATAATAATAAGCTAGAAGCAATAATATCCATGCCTAGTGGTGTATTCAAGCCCTATGCAGGAGTCTCAACAGCAATAATTATATTTACCAAAACAGGCTCTGGTGGAACAGATAAGGTTTGGTTCTACGATATGAAGGCAGATGGCTATAGCTTAGATGATAAGAGACAGCCTATAGAAGCAAATGATATTCCTGATATCATAAGTAGATTTAGTAATCTTGAAAATGAAGAAAATAGACAAAAGACAGAGCAAAGCTTCTTTGTACCTGTGGATGAAATAAGAGAGAATAGTTACGATCTTTCAATTAATAAGTATAAGGAAACAATATATGAAGCTATTCAATATGATTCTCCAGCAGAGATTATCTCAAAGATAAAGAATTTAGAAGAAGAGATAAGTAAGGGAATTCGAGAGCTAGAGAAGATGTTGGAGGGATAGTATGAAGAGAGAAAATTATGCTAAGTTGGGGGAAGTATGTGATGTTAGAGATGGAACACATGATTCACCAAAATATGTTAATAATGGGTATCCTCTTGTTACTTCGAAAAATATAGTTAATGGAAAAATAGATATTACAAATATAAATTACATTTCTGAGGATGATTATAATAAGATAAATCAACGTTCTTATGTTGACGATGGCGATATAATAATGCCTATGATCGGTACAATAGGAAAGCCAGCGCTTGTGGAGAAAAACTTTGATTTTGCTATAAAAAATGTTGCGCTTATTAAGTTTTACGAAGATAGTATTGTAGAAAATAGGTATGTTAAATATTTGCTAGAAAGTGATACTTTTAAGAAGTTTGTAGATAGAGAAAATAGAGGTGGGACTCAAAAGTTTTTATCTTTAAGGAATATTAGAAACTTTGAGGTGCCTATTAGAGATAAAAAAACACAGAAACATATTGCGGATTTACTCGATAAATCTCAATTAATAATAAACAAACAAAAAGAGATGATACTGGCCTGTGATGAATTAATTAAATCCCAATTTATCGAGATGTTTGGAACTATATATGATAATAAACATGGATATGAAATTAAGAGCTTGCAGCAGGTTTGTGAACAAATTAAAGATGGTACTCATAAAACTCCTGAGTATACTGACGATACAGTAAGTGGGTATAAGTTTTTGTCTTCGAAGGATGTGACTACTGGGAAAATTGACTGGAATCATATAAAATATATTCCAGAATCACTTCATAAAGAGTTATATGCGCGTATCGCTCCTAGACGTGGAGACATTCTTTTGGCAAAAAACGGTACAACTGGAGTGGCAGCAATAGTAGACCGAGATGAGATTTTTGATATTTATGTAAGCTTAGCTATTTTGAGGCCAGTCGAGATTGAACCTATTTATCTGTGGGCTGCAGTCAATTCAGCAGAAACCAAGAGACAATTCCACTCTAGCCTAAAAGGTATAGGTGTTCCAAATCTTCATTTAGGGGAGATAAAAAAAACCCTTATTATAGTGCCGCCGATTGAGCTTCAGAAACAGTTTGCCATTTTTGCTGAACAGATCGACAAATCGAAACTTGCAATGAAAAAGAGCCTTGAAGAAATGGAAACTCTCTACAAATCATTACTACAAAAATATTTTGGTTAGGTAATTCTCAGTAAAAATGACAGCCTAGAAAAAAACTATATCATATTGAGGTGGTTATATGAGTAACTTTGATTTCTTAAAACAGAATAGCCAGTATACTGCCTTTGCAGATAGTGCGGTGGAGGCGGAGAAGAGTCTTATAGTATCCTCGGCCACCTGTGCTATTGTTACTAGAAGGGCTTTAGAGCTTGCGGTTAAATGGGTTTATTCCTTTGATAATGAGCTGACGCTGCCTTATCAGGATAATATCTCAAGCCTTATTCACGAGCCTACTTTTAGGAATATCATAGAGCCAGAGTTATTTCCTATGCTTAAATATATTATTAAGCTGGGTAATACAGCAGTACATACCAATGCTGTTATAACTAGGGATGACGCTGTACTTTCTTTAAGGAATCTATTTCAGTTTTCAAAATGGATTGATTATTGTTATTCTGCTGATTATGCAGAGGCAGATTTTGATGAAGCTATCCTTTATGAAAGTGAAGAGCAGAGAAAGAGACCAGAAGAGCTTAGAGACCTCTATGATAGGCTCAGCTCTAAGGATAAAAAGCTAGAAGAGCTTAGAAAAGAGAATGAAGAGCTTAGAGAGACCATGACTGCTGCTAGGCTTGTTCATGCTGAAGAGAGAAGCTTTTCTGTTGATAAAATATCAGAAGCAAAAACCAGAAAGAAATATATCGATATTGAGTTAAAACTAGCAGGGTGGAGTATAGGTAGAGATTGTTTAGAAGAGGTTCCTGTGCAAGGGATGCCAAACCCCACTGGTATTGGTTATGTTGATTATGTTCTTTATGGCGATAATGGAAAGCCTTTAGCTGTAGTAGAAGCTAAGAAAACCAGTGTAGATCCCTTAGCTGGCTCTCAGCAGGCTAAGCTTTATGCTGACTGTCTTCATAATCAATATCATCAGAGACCACTAATATTTACTACCAATGGTTTTGAGGTATTCTATACTGATGATTATAGAGGATTTCCTAGAAGAAAGGTTT
>JAEXSY010000175.1 GCA_023440105.1 Bacillota bacterium | reverse complement strand
CAGTTTGAGTACATAGGAATAGGCTATTTTCAAGATCATAATGGTGATTTTAGGGACGCTTATATACCATATGGTGGTTCTCTAAATGTGGATCCAAATCATATTCAAGGCTATAATCATGGGGTGGGAGTATCCGTTTATATGACGGATGGACAAAGTGCCTCCTCAGTTCTTGAAGATGAGATGAGTCTGATGATATCTCAAGGAGGAGAGGCGTTTCAAAACTTGCAATTCGGACAGCCTCAATCCTTTAACAATGATACTGTGGCTGCGGTTTTATTTGTATACAGCACTCCTGTAGGTGAGGAATTAGCACAAGTATATTCTATTTTATATACTGATATTAAAGAAGGCGGATATTTAGTTGCTATGCTTTACTTCTTAGAACAAGAATATGATGATAAAACAGAAAGTTTAATACAGGAGCTGGAGCTTTGTTATGGCTTAACTATTCCAAGAACTTATTAAATAGTATTAAAAGGCTTCATTTCTCAAGAAATGAAGTTTTTTCTTGAATTTTATTAATAAATTTGTTTAAGTTCTTATAGAGTTCACATAAATAGGGTAATATATAATAGGATTAATATTCGAATTTCAGAGTTTTAAGGAGCGAAATGAATGGCTGGTAGAATGTCCATGGAAGAAGCCTACAGAGTTTTAGGCTTAAACAAAAGTGCTACTAAGGAAGAGGTAATGAAAGCTCGTAAGGAGCTATTAATGAAATGGCATCCTGATGTAGCGAAATCTCCCGATGCCACGAGAAAGGCACAGGAAATTAATGAAGCTTATGCAGTGATAAAAGATAACAATTTTATATATACACCTTCTGCTAACACCTGGAATGGACAAGGGAATCCCTATGGTAATCCTTATGGTCAGAGAGGTTATGGCTATTATCAAGGTGGAAATAACCAAAACAGTTCCCAGAATAGTTATGGTGGACAATCTTATAATGGCGGTGGCTTTTATAGGGGACCTTTTAATCAGGGAGGTTACCAGAGTCAGGGGAGTGGTCAGGGTTATTATGGAGGCTTTGGAGGTACCAGGAGAAAAAACTATAGTCCTTTCAGCTTTATCCGTTCATTCTTCTTCTTTATAATCATTATGAATTTAGTCTCCGGATTGTTTTCTGCAGGAAGAGATAATAGTAACAGCGGCTTCTTTGATAGAACAAACAATAATTATACTAACGAAGCTCATAAAGCATATGATGGGGTAATTACTGATAGTTTGGAACAATATAATGTTATTATAGACTTTAGCGATGCAGTCCGTGATGGTGATGGTTATCGTGTAGAAGCAAAGGACTACGCTAGCAATAAAAACCTTAAGCTATATTTTGATGAAACTACCCCAATAGCAGTTGTTGCAGGAAATAGGAGGAGCAACACTGTTTTTATGTACTTTGAGGATGTAATAGATAATCTGCAGAAAAATACATTATATGTAGAAGATTTTGGTAGAGATATCTATTTAAATGAATTTAACTATACAGGAACTGTTAATGTATCTGAAGCTAAAGTAGAGAATGCGATACTTTATTACTCAATTAGAAGCTCAAATAGCATTTGGAATTAGTAGCTGTTGATAATTTATTTGTGGTTTTTGTATTTCTATTCTATAGAGAATATATTATCACTGAAATAGGAACAATAACATATGAACACTTTTCTACCTTTAGTAGAAATAAACAAGTGTTTGGAATTATCCTTTAGAAGATTTAGGATGACTCCAAACATTTTGTTTTTATAGAGGTGATATTTATAGTGATAATTAATAAAGATACAGATAATTTATTTAAGAACTTTGTGCAGTATGTAAGCTTTAATGTATTAGGGCTTTTGGGCATTTCCTGCTATATACTTGCAGATACCTTTATCATAGCCAATGGAGTCGGTGCTCTAGGACTAACCTCCCTTAACATAGCTATACCTATCCATGGTTTTATAAATGCTTTAGGGCTGATGCTGGGAATAGGAGCTGCTACAAGATACTCCATTTATAGAGCAAAGAATAAGGTGCTAGAATCCAATAAAATATTTACTAATATACTTATCTCGGGACTTGTAATTGGATTAGCTTTTGCTTTTATAGGAGTTTTTGCCGGTGGAACCTTAAGTCGTTTATTAGGTGCTAATTCTGAAACTTACCATATGACTAAGGAGTATTTAAGAACATCTATGTTTTTTACTCCTTTATTTATACTGAATAATATTATGGTAGCCTTTGTGAGAAATGATCATGATCCAGGGTTGTCAATGCTTTCAATGCTAGCTGGCAGTTTATTTAATATAGTTTTTGATTACATATTTGTTTTCCCTATGAACATGGGGATTTTTGGTGCAGCCTTAGCTACGGGGTTAGCGCCGGTTATCGGAATAATCAGTCTAACCTTTCACTTTTTTAAAAAAAGTAATAATCTAAAGCTTGTTAGGTGTCCTTATGAAATAAAAAAAGTTATAAAAAGCTGTCAGTTAGGGATAGCTTCATTTATTGGTGAAATATCCTCTGGTATTGTAATTATAGCTTATAATAATGTAATACTTTCTATTGCTGGAAATATAGGAGTAGCTGCCTATGGGATAATAGCTAATATTGCTTTAGTAGTTCTTGCTGTATTCTCAGGAATAACTCAAGGAATGCAGCCTTTAATAAGTAATTACTATGGTAGAGGGGAGATAAGCAAAAGCAAAAAGATTTTTAAATGGGGATTATATTTATCAGTAGTATT
>JAEXSY010000168.1 GCA_023440105.1 Bacillota bacterium | reverse complement strand
AAGCGTCTTTCCAAGACCCATCTCATCAGCTAGGATTCCTCCAAAGCCATAATGAGCTAAGGTCTTGAGCCATTTAAAGCCTATCCTTTGATAATTTCTCATGACCTTATAAAGATGCTCTGGAATATGATAATCCATGTCCTTTACATCCTTAAAGCTGTTGGTAAGCTCTCTAAAATCCTTGCTTCTTACCATAAAATCCAGGTCACTATCCTTTATTTTCTGATCTAGATATAGAGCATTGTATTTAGAAAGGAGAATATTATCCTTTATCAGCTCTTTATCATTAACTCCTAAATAATCTATTACCTCTTTAATATCCTTAATTCCCTGCTCCTCAAGGGCTACGAAGCCACCTTTTTTAAGCCTATAATACTTTTTCTTTTCTCTTATAGCAGAAAAGATATTTGCAAGCTCACTTCTATCAATACCCTCTAAATCAAAGGTAAATTCTAATAGGTTTTCTTTATTGAGCCTGATGCCTCCCATAAGACTGGACTTTCCATAAATTCTTATATTTTTGAAGCTTTCAGAGTAATATACCTCGCTAAGCTCCTGTAATCTTTCAATTCCTTCATGGATAAAGGCTGCAATATCCCCTTCTCTTGTCATGAGATATATGTCCTTATCCCTCTTAAAGCCAAAGCTTTCTAAAATCTTCTGGCAGTTCTCTTCCTTTTCAATATCTCTAATCAGTATTTTTTCTCTATCTGATAAGCTATCCTTTAAAAGAGGATCTATCTCTATCTCATCATATTTAAATTTAAGGCTTGCAGTAACAAAATCTCCCCTTTTATCAAGATAGGTACTTATCACAAGGTCACTTTCGTAAAAGGCCTCCTTAATACTTTCATCTAAGGTTACTTCCTTAGCAGCCTTTTTTACCATAGGAAGAAGATAGGAAGCCACCTTATCTCCCTCAGACTTTTGAATTAACAGCTTATTATCCTTTTTTCTCTGAAGAATAGAAAGTATAGGGTCATATATCTTCAGCTGCTTTTCACTGGGTATATATATGCTTCCCTCATAAAAAAAGCTCTTTCTGCTGTTATCAATAGGATGAGGAAGCTTTCCCTCCTGTAAAAGCTCTATAGCTTCATACTCCATGGACAGCTTAAAGCTAACGGGTAAATCCTCCTTCAGTATTTTAACATCAGTATATTCTATTCCATTAATTTCAGCAGTGATAGTTCTGCCGCTGGCAAGATTTAAAAATCTGTAGAGGAGCTTATCTGTGAGGAGAAGCTTCTTCCCAGAGAATATGGAGGTATGATATAATGCAGACCTTCCGTAAGGAAGCTCTATCTCCTCCTCAACTTCCCATAGCTCTAGAAGCATCCGTATTATTCCTTCATCCACTTCATTGAATTTATGAAGGCTGGGCAGAAGAGTAAAGTTCTTACCAAATTCAATGGGCTCTTCCTTAGAAAGAGAACTCAAAAACTTCTTTAGGCTCTTTACCACATACAGCTTCCCTGTACCTATTTTTAGCTCTAAGGAAGGTCTATAGGTATCTCTATCGTCGAAGAGCCTAAACTCTAAATCCACTTCTCTTTTATACTCATTATCATCCTGTGCGACATTTTTAAGATTATTTATTAGAACATCGATTTCCTGCGACTGCTTTTGAGCTATTACAGCTCCTTGATTTTCATTAATATATTTTAATAAAACAGCTCCTATATGAGCGCATGGACCACTGGTCTTTTTCTCTCCACAGGTACAGTTAGCACTGAGACGACGTCCCTTGTTATCCATCCTTACATTAACCATATAGGTGTTAAAACCATTAAAAGAGATAACATTTCCGCTTACTCTATCAATATTGCTATCTTCCTTCCATATGCTGTTCTCAGAAAAGACGGAAAGGTCCTCAACATAACCCTCATTATAGTATTTTAAAGCCTTTTTATAGTCCAAGTCACTTAGCCAATCCTTCACTGTATCTATATCTAAGTACAAAATCATTACCTCCATAGCTGGCAGAGTTTAAAAAAACTTCATCATAATCTATTATAATTATATCATAATGGTAGATTTCTTAATCAAACCTCAAATAAGATTATTACTTTACAAAGGTCAGTATATCCAAGAGACTCTCTCCATAAAAATCTGCACCAGTTTCTCTGCAAGGGCTCCCCCCATCTTTAAAAGCAGCTCCCCCTATTATTACCACTGGCCTCTTATTCTTAAGAGTTCTCTTAACACCCTCGATGAGATATTTTGCTGAATCAATATGATAAGCCATGGTCACTGAGATAGCCAGATATTTTGGCCTTTTATCCTCAATTGCCTTCAGAAGACTATTCATAGGAATATTACAGCCAAGATAATAAACCCTATACCCCTTAAGCTCTAGCATATCTGAAATCATCTTTACTCCTATACTGTGAAGCTCTGCGCCAGGAGTTAAGGTCAATATACTTCCTTTAAATATTCTTGCCTTATTCTCTCTAAGTTTAACCTCCCTCATCAAATCAAGAGTTGTCTCCGATATAAAATGCTCCTCCCATACCTCTAAGTTTCCCCTTTCCCAGCGGGTTCCTGTTTCTACAAGAGCCTTTTCCAGCACCTCTAAATAGATTGTGGATATATCCATTCCCTTATCCTGAAGCTGCAATACCAACTCTCTGGCGGAGAGCTTGTCTCCCTTTAATAAATACTCTATATATGTTTTATGGAGCTCTTCCCCTTGAGCAGACTCCATATCTATTTCTTTATGATAATAATCTTGAAAATCCCCTGAGGTCTCTCTGCCATATAAAAAATCCAGGGAAACCTGAAACATGTCTGCTATTTTCACCAGCATGTCTATATCTGGAACCCTCAGCCCTTTTTCATAGTTTGCTACAGCTGTTTGCTTTAGTCCCAGTCTGTCAGCAAGCTTTTTTTGAGTATAGCCTTTATCTAGCCTTAATTTTTTGAGTCTTAGAGAAAGTGTATCCATAGAAAAACCTCCTACTATTATATGGAATAATTATATCACATATCGTGGTATAATTTTCATTATTTTACTAAATATTTATTGTTTCCTTCTGAAGTGTGGACTATTATATAGTAAATATAAGAAATAAATATTACTAACTAATAATTTTTAACTACAAGAAATGGTCAATAAATATACTAATAAAATTGATATATGATAAACCAAAGATATATTTCTAGATATCATTCAAATCTCACAGATTAAACTATGCAAATATAAGGAGGATATAAAAAATGAAATTACCCTTTAAAATAGCTTTTAGATTCTTAATGTCCAGTAGAGGACAAACAATACTTATAGCCTTAGGAATCGCTGTAGGAGTTTCTGTACAGATATTCATAGGCTCACTAATATCTGGGCTTCAGCTGAGCCTTTTAGATAAAACAATAGGAAGCTCCCCACACATTACAATTACTTCAGAGAAAAAAGGAGAACCAATAGAGAATTACTCAAAGCTTCTTGAAGATATCCAGGGGGAGGATGAAAGAATAATAAATCTCAATACCACTGCAGAAGGTGCAGCACTTCTTCGGCAGGAGGAGGAAAGCTATTCAGTACTTGTGAGAGGAATAGATGATGTTTCTTCTGACAATATTTACAGCTTTCAAGAAAAGCTGTATGAAGGAACTCTTCCAAAAGAAGATGGAGAAATAATCATAGGAAAAGAACTGCAGGAAAATCTCGGAGCAGAGCTTGGGGAGGAAATTGAGC
>JAEXSY010000167.1 GCA_023440105.1 Bacillota bacterium | reverse complement strand
TAGGAAGAAGCGGCCGTTAAGGATATGATGCTGGAGGGAATACTGGCTATTCAATCAGGGGTAAATCCAAGAATTGTTGAAGATAAGCTCGTTAGCTACCTACCTCCAAAGGAGAGAAAGAGGTTTAAAGAAGCTAAGATTACAGAGGGAGTGGTTGAAGGTGTCTAGAAGGAAAGGCAAAAGCAAGCCTGATGGTCTTAGAGGAGATGAGTGGCTCTCTACTTATGCAGATACTATTACTCTTCTTTTAACATTTTTTATACTCCTGTACTCCTTTTCCTCTATAAATGAACAAAAGCTAGCGGAGATAGCAAATTCACTACAGATGGTTTTAACTGGAAAGTCTGGCGATACAATTCTAGAATATAACAATGAGAATGGAGATTCACCTATAGTTGGAATAAAGGATGCAGATACACCAATACCTGAAAAGATGAATAGTGAAATGCTAGAGATGTACAATAAGGTAAATGAATTTATAGACTCTAATAAGCTTCAAAATACTGTAGAGGTAAAAGAAGACGATAGGGGTATAATTCTTCAGCTTAAGGAAAGTATATTATATCAGTCAGGAAAGGCTGATTTGAGAGAAGATAGTAAAGAAGTGTTGGATGTGATAGCTGAGCTCCTAACAACCTTTCCTAATAAAGTAATTGTAGAAGGCCATACAGATAATGTTCCCATGCATAGCGCTGAATTTGATACAAATTGGGAACTATCAGCAATTAGGGCAGTGAATGTTGTTAGATATTTTGCAGAGGTGAAGCAGATAACAGCTGAACGATTATCTGCAGCAGGGTATGGAGAGTATAAGCCTATAGCAGAAAATAGTTCTGAGCAGGGAAGAACCAAAAATAGGAGGGTAAATATTTTGATAATTGCCAGCCTTAAGGAGGATAAATAATGGCAGAGGTAAATAACGTAAAAAGCTCTAAGAGAAATGTGATTATGCTCATTATAATTTTCGCAGTCATATTCTCTGGTATTGGTTTGTTTGCAGGCTCCTACATGGCTTCAGGGAAGATACTCCCAGCCTTTGATGAAAGAGTAGAGGATATAAATGTTGAGACCTACTCTGTTGATGAGTTTTTAATTAATTTGGCTGACAGTGACAGCAATAGATATCTTAAGGTTGTAATATATCTTTCTTATGATTCAAATAACGAATCTCTATTCAAAGAACTGGATCTAAAGAGAACTAAGCCAATTTTGAAAGATGCAGCTCTAACGGTTTTAAGAAGTAAAACCTCTAAGGAGCTATCTTCTGTAGAGGGAACAGAATTAATCAAAAAGGAGCTAGTTGAAAAATTTAATTCTAAGCTAGAGAATGGACAAGTGATTGAAGTCTATTTTCCTGAGCTTATAATTCAATGATAATAATATGGATACTATTACATACATACTTAAGATTATTTTCTCTTTAATCTTTATATTGCTGCTAATATATATTTTTTATGGCATTAGCAGTAAAAAACTCATAGGCTTAAAATCTACAGAAACTATAAAGGTTATAGAAAGATTACCAATATCAAAGGATACTTGTCTTTTGGTAGTAAGCTTAGGAGACAGGGGTTACTTTTTGGCATCAGGACCAAAGGGCTTTGATGTTATTGACGAACTAACCTCAGAAGAGATTATGAAAATTCAAGAAGAGAGAACCTCAAAGCTTGAAAACAATAAAATTGAAATGGATAAGCTTATAGGAAAATTAAAAGTAAAGGATTGGCTGAGCAGATGATAAATACCAGAAGATTAATAAGGACAACTTTCATATTAGCAGCTTTGTTAGTTTTTACTAAGATAGTGCCAGTGAAAGCTGGACCCTTAATGGAATTACCAGATCTAACAGGAGGGGATTCTCCTTCAGCTTATGTGTCAAACATAAGACTAATGCTCCTTCTTACTGTACTAACCTTGCTGCCATCCTTTATTATAATGATGACCTCCTTCACTAGAATTATAGTAACCTTTTCCTTCTTAAAGGGAGCTATTGGCGTGCAGCAGTCAATACCAAATCAAATATTTATAGGACTAGCTCTCTTTCTTACAATATTTATTATGGCTCCAGTTTACAATGAGATCAATACAGAAGCTCTGAAGCCTTTTATGAATGAAGAGATAAATCAGCAGGAGGCAACGGAGAGGGCCTCAGCACCAATACGAAGATTTATGCTAACCCAGACGAGAGATAAAGACCTAGAGCTCTTTGTGGAGTTGTCAGAAGTTAATGAGGAAGAGCTGACCATGGAAAAGATACCGTTACATATAGTAGTTCCAGCATTTATTATTAGTGAACTAAAAACAGCCTTCCAGATAGGTTTCTTATTGTATATACCTTTTCTAATTATCGACTTAGTCGTTGCAAGTGTTCTTATGTCAATGGGGATGTTCATGCTTCAACCTACAATAATTTCTCTGCCCTTTAAACTATTGCTTTTCGTTATGGTAGATGGTTGGAATATAATGGTTGAATCAATAATCAAAAGCTTTTTTTAGGAGGATAAATTATGAGTGAAAATATAGTAATAGGGGTAGTAAAGGAAGCTATAACCACAGGCCTCATGGTAGCTGCTCCGATTTTAGCGGTGTCACTGCTGGTTGGTCTTTTAATAAGCATATTTCAGGCAACAACTCAAATCCAGGAGCAAACCTTAACTTTTGTTCCTAAACTAATTGCTATTGCTGTTGTTGGAATATTTTTAGGTAACTGGATGCTACATAACCTTATAGGTTTTACCAATAGAATCTTTCAGCTAATCTCAACTATTACACAATAGGTGATGAAGTGTTTGAAACTGAATATTTACTCATAACCTTTTTAATTTCCTTAAGGCTAATAAGCTTTTTTATGGTTCTCCCAATACTTTTTCCTAAGGGAACACCCAATCAGATTAAAATTGCTTTATCCTTAGTATTAGCATTCATTATTTCTAGCTATTTTTATGATACTGCTATAGATTTAACCACAGCTTCATCGTTTATTATGGCAGTTATTAGTGAGACCTGTGCTGGTTTGTTCTTAGGAATAGCTGTCAGCCTGACTATAGAAGCTATCAGGATTGCAGGTAGTCTATTAGATCTTTATGTGGGATTGTCGATGGTATCACTCTATGACCCTACCACAAGCTCTAACAGTTCTTTAATCGAAAGGTTATTTTACTATATTGCTATTACTGTTTTTCTAATAGCTGATGGTCACCATTTATTAATAAATATTATTATTGAAAGCTATGAAGCTGTAGCTCTTGGTAATAATATCGTTTTTCAAGATAGTATCTGGATTATGCTTCAAGGCTTTGTTAGCTATTTTGCTTTAGCAGTTCAATTAGCAATTCCAGTAATACTCATAATATTAATCACTGATATAATAATGGGTTTAGTTTCTAGATCTGTTCCTCAAATTAATGTGATGATATTAGGGCTTCCAATAAAGTTAATAGCTGGATTAGCTGCTATTTTGCTATTTCTTCCCTATCTCCTTAGGGGTATAGCATTAATTTTTGACAATATACCTACCAATATAAGGGACATATTAAAGGCTGTCCCAGTTATGTTTATCTTTGCCACAGAAGAAAAAACTGAGGATGCTACACCAAGAAAAAAGCAAGAAGCACGAAAAAAGGGTCAAGTAGCGAAAAGTAAAGAAATGAACCAAGCCTTAACACTACTAGCATGCACTCTACTATTAGCTGGCTTCAGTGGATTTGTTTCCGGTAGCTTAAGAGATACCTTTATACATTTTATTTCTATAGATTTCACAACAGGATTAGACTTTAGATTTCTTCAGAAAAACCTAATAACAGTCTTAGGGAGAATTGCTATTGCTTTGCTGCCAATTGTGATTCCAATAATGGTCATGGGAGTATTTGCAAACTTTGTGCAAACAGGCTTTATATTTTCCACTAAAGCATTAAAACCTGAGTTTTCGAAGATTAATCCTATTAGCGGCTTTAAAAGAATGTTCTCTCAAAAGACAGCAATAGAGCTTATAAAAAACTTAGCCATCGTAGCTATAATAGCCTATAGTGGTTATGGATATTTAAAGGATAATTTCACAAAAATATTAACTGTAGGTGATCTATACCTACCATCCTTAATACTTCAAATAAAAGAACTTTTTTTAGGAATTTTTCTTAAGGTTGTACTTATACTAATAGTTATTGCAATATTTGACTTTGTTTATCAAAGGTTTAGCTTTAATAAAGAGCTTAAAATGACAAAGCAGGAAGTAAAAGAAGAATATAAACAAGATGAGGGTGATCCTCAGTTAAAATCAAAAATTAAACAGAAACAACGAGAATTCGCTACTAGGCGCATGATGCAGGCTATTCCTGAGGCTACAGTTATAGTCACAAATCCAACGCATTTTGCAGTAGCTTTAAAATATACAGATAATACAAATTCAGCTCCTAAGGTAGTGGCGAAAGGTGCTGACTATTTAGCAATGAAAATCAAGGAAGCTGCTAAAAAGAATAATATACCTATAGTAGAGAATCGCCCATTAGCAAGAAAGTTATATGATGAAGTAAGTATAGATGATGAAATACCACCAGAGTTATATAAAGGTGTAGCAGAAATATTGGCTGCTATATATAAACTAAAAAAAACTAGATAAAAGGTGATGTTATTACATGGCGGAAACAAGACAGGTAAATATAAAGAATAAAATTGATATAATTGTGGCCTTTAGTGTTATTGGTATAGTCATGATGATGATAATACCACTTCCCGCAGTAATCTTAGATGTATTACTTGTAATTAATATAACAATATCTTTAATAATCCTATTAATAACTATGTTCACCACAGAGGTCCTTCAGTTTTCTATATTTCCAACACTACTTTTGATTACTACTCTTTTTAGGCTAGGATTAAATATTTCATCTACTCGATTGATCTTAAGGGATGGAGATGCAGGTTCAGTAATTGAGGCTTTTGGTAACTTCGTAACTGGAGGAAATTACATTGTTGGTATAATAATATTCTTAATTATTATAATTATACAGTTTATGGTAATAACTAATGGAGCCGGAAGAGTATCTGAGGTTTCTGCTAGATTTACTTTAGATGCAATGCCAGGAAAGCAGATGAGTATAGATGCTGATCTTAATGCTGGACTTATTGATGAACAGATGGCCAGGATTAGGCGAAGGAAGCTCCAGCAGGAGGCGGATTTCTATGGAGCTATGGATGGTGCTTCCAAATTTGTAAAGGGTGACGCCATAGCTGGAATAATAATTACTGTGATAAATATTCTTGGAGGTATAATCATAGGGATTGTTCTTCTTAATATGGGAGCTTTAGAAGCCATGGAGAGATTCACCATTTTAACCATAGGTGATGGTTTAGTTAGTCAGATACCTGCACTTTTGATATCTACTGCCTCTGGTGTACTTGTAACTAGAGCAGGCAGTGATGAAAATTTAGGAAATCAATTAGGAAGACAGCTTACTGCCTTCCCTCAGGTTATAGCCATTGCTTCTGTAGTTTTATTTGCCTTAGCTTTTACAGGACTACCTGTGCTTCCTTTTTTACTCTTATCTTTTGCCTCTGGTATAAGTTCTTATCTTCTTTATAAGGACGAAAAAGAGCAACTAGCTGCAAATATTGAAAATGAGCAGGCAGAAATAACAGAAATTGAAAATAGAGAACCGGAAAATGTAGCTTCCTTGATTTCAGTAGAGCCCTTAGAGGTGGAAATCGGTTATGGACTTATTCCTTTAGCCGATGATAGGAATGGAGGAGACCTCCTTCAAAGGATATCTTCTGTGAGACGACAATGTGCTATTGAAATGGGTATTATTGTTCAGCCCATAAGGATAAGAGATAATC
>JAEXSY010000106.1 GCA_023440105.1 Bacillota bacterium | reverse complement strand
ATCTATCTCTATTGCATGGTTTAGTGAGGTAGTCATCGGCACCTAAATTAAGACCATGGAGCTCATCCTGCAGCTTATCTCTAGAGGTAAGTATAAGTATCGGACCAATCCCTTTTGATTTCAGACTTTTGCAGATTTCAAAGCCTGACTGTTCCGGTAAATTAATGTCTAATAAGACCAGGTCTGGTGCCAAAGCAGCAATTTGAACATCAATATCATAAAAATCTGAAATTGCTATCACTTCATAATTAGCTTTTTGCAATATATCCCATAGCTCTTCTCTCATCCATGGATCATCTTCAACAATTACAAGTCTTGCCACTTAAGCACCTCCTTTATATCTAAATGTAGTGGTATCTTAATCTATATTTGGCTTCCATCGCAATTTATCTATTTCATGATTTGCTGAACGAGCAACGGCTAATCCATAAAGCAAGAAAATTAATATAATAATTCCTACAATGGCAAAAGCGATAGGATACATTAAGCCTTGATTTTTAACATTAATAATAACAAATGAAATCATAGCTCTTATACCAACAGCTCCACTGACAGCGGCAAGAGATATTGGTAATAGAAAGGTCATTAATACCTGCCTTCCCATAGACCTTTTCATTTGATGCTCTTTTGCCCCCAGCATAGAAAGGGTTAAATATCTTTGTCCTGTCTGCTTCATCTGAATCAAGAATTGCAAAGCTAATATGGTACAGGCAATAATTAAGAATAAAAATCCCATATATAGTATAGTATAACTTCCAGCAACCACATAGAAAAGCTTACGACCAAAATTTTGCAAATAGCTTTCAAAGCTAAGCCCTGAAGCTTTTAATAAATCCCTAGCCTCCATCATCGGTTTCATTAAGCCTTCCTTATCAATAACCTCTTTGGGAATGCGGAAATTCCAGTAGGAGCTATAGGTTTCAGCATTTAATAACTCCTCAAAGCTATCATCGGGAACTATAAAGGCTGAAAGAATTTCTACTGACCTGTCTGCTACTAAGCCCCTCTTTGGAGTGGGTGGCTGTATATATATAGGCTGATCATTAATGTTTATAAGACTTTCCCCTTTTTTTAAAGCCCTTTCGAGAATATTATCTAGTACCGGCATATTATCTAGATTCTCCATAGGCACAATATCTGGATTAAAGTATAAAGCAATTTCATCTCTATTTAGGTTTAGTGGTTTTTCTCCTATAGTCTTTAAAAGTCCATTATAGGAGGATTCAGGAATTAGATAAGGCGCTTTTGCATTAATCTCTAAAATACCAAAAAGATTAAGTGCTTCAGGATTTTCCGGACCAATACTGTAGTTTTCCATTTCTCCAGATAAAATTTCATCTCTATAATCCTCTGGCATAGCCATAATAATTTGCTCTCTCAATTTAGACCAATCAACAAAGGATAACGGCATACCATCTTCTGTACTCCCATCCTGATACTTCATCTTCCCAACTACTAGCAGATTTAAATCCTCTACATAGGGTGTCATTTTTTCCGATGCAAGAAATTGTCGTGCCTCTTCATTACCACCATTAACAGTAAAATCATATAACGAGGCACTCCTTGTAAGTACATCGTCTAAGCTCATGATAGTAGAAGCGCCGTTTGCTATCAAAATAATTGATAAAGTGATTAAAATAGATGTTATAGCCACAGAAATATACCTGTTAGCTATATTTTCTTGAAACTGTCTTAAGGTAAAGCTGCGCAGCCCCTTAGTGGATTTATGCTCTGAGAGGCTTCCCAATAAGCCTAATAACTTCCCAAACCCCTTCATAAAAAATATAGTTCCTAAAGACCCAAGAGCTAAAGCCCCAAAGAGAAGCAATCCACCAAGCTCCATAAAACGATATAAAACTATCCAATAGGCTATTCCCAGTAAGATAATCCCTACTAATATATTGATTATATTACCCTTAAAATCACCCATATCCTGCTTCTTATCCATTTGCTCATAAAGTAATTGATGCACCTCCTGCTTAAATAGCCTTCCACCAAGAATGGCTAGAGCAATAAACTGTATCAATAAAAATCCCAATGTGGTAAGGATAATAGCACCTATAGACAAGCTGCTTTGATGGCCTATAATTCCTTGTCCCACTAATTTAGAAACTGTCAGGCTGATTATCTCTGCTAAAAATCCACCTACTAAAATGCCCCCAAGGAGTGCCAATATAGAAGTTATGAGACCCTCTGCAAAAAGCTGAAGAATAAGACGTTCTTTCCGCATTCCCATCATAAGATAGAGCCCAAACTCCTTGCTTCTCCGGTTTAATTGGTAATCATTAGCAAATAATACTAAGAAAAATAATAAAAATAACGAGAATAGATATACCACTGGCATCAGAGATAAAAGTCTATCGATAGCTTTACTTTCAAACTCCCTTAAGAATAATATGATATCCTGTCTACCCAGTGAAAGAATAATATAAAAAGAAGCTATCGCTATTACAAGGGTTGCAAAATAAATTAAATTCTCCTTACGGCTTCTTTTGGCATTACGATAAATAAGGCTAGAGAACATTTGCACTTCCACCCCCAAGCTGAGCTAATAGCTTTAAGATTCTTTCATAAAATTTCACTTGTGACTCATCACTTTTTCGGCGCAGCTCATGAAATATTACACCATCTTGAATAAAGAGGATTCTTGAGCAAAAGCTTGCAGCATTGGGATCATGGCTGACCATTAAAATAGTTCTTCCACTACTTTTGTTAATCCCTTCTAGCTTATTCATTAAAGTTCTTGCAGAGCGTGTATCTAGTGCTCCTGTGGGTTCGTCTGCAAGAACGATATCTGGTTCTGAAATCAAGCTTCGGGCGGCAGCCACCCTCTGCTTCTGCCCTCCAGACATCTGTGAAGGGAATTTATTAAGAACCTCTTTAATTTCTAAAAAGCCTGCAAGCTCATTTAGCTTAGCTCTTGCTTTTGAGAAATCAACCCCATGAATAGATAGTGGTAGCAGTATATTTTCTTGTCCAGTTAAATTATCCAGCAGTGCAAAGTCTTGAAACAGATACCCAATGCGACTGCCGCGATACTCAGCTAGATCCCTATTATCAAAAGCACTGATATTTTTACCATTTAAAAGTATACGTCCCGATGTTGGCTTTATTATTGTTGCTATGCAATTTAATAATGTAGTTTTCCCAGATCCACTTGGACCCATTATTCCTAAAAATTCTCCCGGTAGAATGTCAAAACTAATTCCTTGTATAGCTTTAGTTATGTTATTATTCCTTCCATAGTTTTTTTGTAAGCTTTGGACTTCTAATAACTTATTTTGTATAGTCACAATATAACTCTCCTTTTTAGTTTTCTAATTTACAATTTCATTGAAATTACTATAGAGTTAATCATTGATTTATTGAAATTATACCAAATACAGAAGTCTAGAAACACTTACAATTGATGTAAGGTCCCCCCCCTATATCCCATAGAGAGTTTTCTTAATTTTCATTTTAATAATATACTATCTTAAACGATTACTTGTAAATCTTTGTTTATGATTTGGAGTTTTGTGATGATATACTTTACTTATCATATCTTTATGTTAATTAAATCACATTTTATCACTCTGAATAATAATTAATTACTATTCTTTATACAAGGGGGAAAATCTATGAATAGCAAACTGAAAGACTTAGTACAAGTATCCTTGATGGCAGCTATAATTTTCGTAGCCGCCTATATAATCCATATACCTACAGCGGGAGGTGTCGTTCATCTAGGTGATTGCATGGTGTTTGTAGCCGCAGTTATTTTAGGAAAAAAGAGAGGAGCTTATGCTTCAGCTATTGGAATGGCACTTTTTGATATATTAAGCGGATATGCAATTTGGGCACCCTTTACCTTTATTATTAAGGGGATAATGGCGTATATTGTTGGTGTGATTTTTGAAAAGAGAAAAACAGGAGGCATTAAAGTGTTACTTACTGCTTTCTTGTCAGCAAGTATATTTATGGTCCCTTCCTATTATATTGCTCAGGTATTAATTGGAACGCTGTTAACGGGAGAATTGGGATGGTCTGCAGCTGTTATTTATTCTTTGAAGGATGTTCCAGCTAATGTATTCCAGGTGGGAGTAGGT
>JAEXSY010000075.1 GCA_023440105.1 Bacillota bacterium | reverse complement strand
GTCTAGTCCACAGCTTCTCTAAAAATATCCACAGAGAGCTGGGTGACTATGTTTATAACTATTATGAAGTAAATAAAGAGGAGCTTCCCTCTCTTTTAAAGGAAGAAGGAATTGGAGGCTTCAACGTAACGATTCCTTATAAGCAGGAAGTAATAAAATACTGCAAGAGCCTTTCCCCTTCTGCTGAGATGATTGGAAGTGTAAATACTCTGGTATATGATAAAGACAGGAATATTACAGGGTATAACACCGATTATGATGGATTTATATATCTGTTAAAGAGAAGCGGAATTGAAATAAAGGGTGCTTCTGTTCTTATTCTAGGAAGCGGTGGCACCTCTCTTACAGCAAGGGCAGCAGTGACAGATTTAGGAGCAGATAAGATAACCATAGTATCCAGAAAAGGCCCTGTGACCTATGATAATCTAGAACCTTACTATGATAGTACCGTAATAATTAATACTACCCCTGTAGGAATGTATCCTAATAATGGAGAGAGCCTTATAGACTTATCCCTATTTAAGAAATGTAATGCTGTGATAGATGTGGTATATAATCCTCTAAAGACGAAGCTTATCCTCCAAGCAGAAGCCCTTGGAATAAAGGCTACAGGAGGACTACCTATGCTGGTTGCTCAGGCACGCACTGCCTCAGAGCTTTTTTCAGGGCAGACCATAAGTGATAGTAAGGTAGAGGATATTATAAAAATCCTTTCTAAGGAAAAGGAAAATATCGTTCTTGTAGGAATGCCTGGCTGCGGTAAAAGCAGTATTGGCGCCACCCTGGCTAAGCTAACTGGAAAGGAACTTATTGAAACGGATACCTTAGTAGAGGAGCATGAGGGAAAGACTATCCCAGAAATCTTTGAAGATAAAGGAGAAGCATATTTTAGAGAGGTAGAAAAAGCCATGGTAGTCTCTGCCGGTAAGAAAAGTGGAGTAATAATATCCACAGGAGGAGGGGTAATTCTTAATAAAGATAATCTAGACCCCTTAAGACAGAACGGACGAATATACTTTATCCAGAGACCTCTTGAAAGTCTTTCAAGAGATGGTCGTCCACTTTCTAAAAGCCTTGAGGCTCTGAAGGAAATGTACAGAATAAGATTACCATTATACATGTCCTTTTCTAACGAATTAGTATATAACTATACTACTATTTCAGAGGCAGCTGAGAGTATATTAAAGGATTATAATAAAGGCCAATTTTATAAAGCTTAGATTTACCATAATCCCATATCAAATAAATAAGTGGTATAAACTCTATATAATATTTGTATAATAATACAATATACAACTATAAACTACATAATAAAATCATTTATTACATAGTAAATTAGATATATTAAGCTAAATGTAGATATCGAGGTATAATCTGTAATTTCTATCTTAATAAGCTAATTTTTAACAATAATTTGTTTGCATTCCTATTTTTATACCTTTAAAATTATAAGAACGTATACCTTAAAAAGTGTATATTTTTATCTTCATCGGATATACACCCTTAGAAGAGAAGTACATACGTATAAAAATCATAAGATTAGGGGTGTAATTATGTCTTCATCGAAAAAATTTGGTTTATGGACACTGGTAATGTTAATTTTTGTGCCAACCTTTGGCTTTGGTAACATTGCCACCAATGCAGTTTATCTTGGGCCAGCGGCTATACCTTCCTGGCTTATAGTTTCACTGCTATTTTTCCTCCCATTATCCTTAGTAATTGCAGAGCTTGCTTCAGCTAATAAGGATAATGAGGGTGGGATTTATAGCTGGATAAACACTGGCCTAGGGTCAAAGTGGGCCTTTATAGGAACCTGGTCTTATTTCATTGCCAATCTCTTTTATCTTCAGATGGTCTTTGCCAGAATACCTGTTATGATATCCTGGACAATCTATGGAGAGAATAGATTCACTGATGCCAATACTAGATTATTAACCTACTTGGGTCTAGTAGTAGCTCTAGTACTTACCTGGATTGCCACTAAGGGAGTTAAAAGATTTGCTAAAATCAGTGACTTCGGTGGTAAATTCACCATAGCTATTACAGTGATTTTCATTGTATTTGCTGTTTTGGGCTACTTTATGGGAACTCCTTCCGCAACGGAATTTACAAGTGCTTCAGTAATTCCTAATCTGGATGTAGATTACTTCTCCACCTTCTCTTGGCTGCTCTTTGCCGTGGCAGGAGCTGAAGTAGCAGGTACCTACATATCAGATGTAGACAATCCTAAAAAGACCTTCCCTAAGGGAGTATTCTTAGGAACACTTTTTGTTGCTTTAGCGTACATAATAGGATCCTTTGCTCTCTGTCTCGTTGCCTCTCCAGAGGTCTTAACAGAAGCAGGAATTAAGGATTCAGGCTATGTGGTATATAAAATCTTAGCGGAAAATTGGGGATTAAATGGAGGCATTGCTATAAGAATCTATGCGGCCATCCTTACAGTAACCTCTGTAGCAGCCTATGTAGTTTGGATGGAATCTCCCATAAGAGCCATGTTCTCAGAGGTTCCTGAAAATACCTTTCCTAAGTTTTTAACGGAAAAGAAAGAGGATGGTACCCTTAAAAATGCTTTATGGATACAGTGTGCTGTGCTCCTTGCGCTCATTATTGTTCCTCTTTTTGGATCAGGCTCAATAAATGATTTCTTTGAATTACTGACTAATCTTTCAGCCTTATCCTTGATTATTCCTTATATAGTTTTAGGTGCGGCTTATCTTTCCTATAGACTAAAAGGAAATAATGCGCCCTTTACTATATTAAAAACAAAGACCTCAGCTATACTCGTATCTGCCATTATATTAATCCTAGGAATTGCAGGCTTCATTGGTGCCGGTATCAGTGATGTTGCATATGCCGAAAGCAATCGTGAAGCTATAATTGCCATAGTTATGGATTACGGCGGACCTATTATACTGATACTTCTAGGATATGTTTTAGTTTACATGACTAGATACTTTAACTCTAGAGGCCATAGAAGTTAATAATTCTAAATAGAATTACAAATTATAAAATAGTATACATAACTTAAAAAGCAATTCATCCTATTGTAATGATGAATTGCTTTTTAATCTATCTTATTATCCTTCATTAATCCTATAAAAAGTTATATGATCCTGCCACTTTCCTGCTATATGAAGGTATTGTTCATTTCTACCTAGCTCTTTAAAGCCACAGCCCTTAAGAACTCTTTGAGATTTAACATTATTCAATAATGTAGACCCCTCAAGGCGATGAAGCTCCAACTCTGAAAAAGCATAATCACATAAAAGATTTAAGGCCCTTTTACCATAGCCCTTGCCTTCATGGTCCTTATCAATAGAATAGCCCACTATCCCACTTCTAAAAACTCCATAAACAATACTTGATACCTTTATTTTTCCTATGAGCTTATCCTTTAAAAATACTCCAAATTCTACTGAGCTTCCATTTAAATATCCTCTATAAGCTTCTGCTAAGTTTTCCTTTTGAGTCTCCAGGGTAAAAAAGCTGTTCACCCTCTTAGGTTCGAAGGGAGCTAAATGCTCTTTATTTCTTATATAATAGTTAAGAAGCTCTTCTGCATATTCAGGAGTCAATACCTTTAGATAAAACTCCTCCTGATTATCCTCTTTAACTACCTCTCTCCCCTTAAGCTGCATAGAATAATACTTATCTATGGAGATACCAAAGATATATTCATTTTCCAGGCTTCCTTTATAAAGAACATTGTCCTCTAAAACTCCCTGGAGTGTCAGCCCACAGGCTGTAAAGGCTTTGATGCAGCAGTCCTCATGGGTATAGATATTAACTTTATTGTATACTTTATCTTTAAATATAGAGGCTAAAATTATCCTAAGAGACTCCTCGAGGAAGGACTCTTCTTCATCATAATAGTTTATCCTAAGAGAGCATCTTTTGTTTTCCTTATCCAGATCAAAGATAGCAAAGCGCCCTCTATTTATCCCTAGTTTATCTTTTATAATGTATTCATTACTGCTACCTCTCACAGCTTCTATGAGAGCACTAACTTTTCCAACCATTTGCAAAGACCCCTTTAATGCTTATTGGCCAATAGTGGCTTAGTCTTTTTAAAAATAATTATATTAAATATTATAGATACTGTTAAAGCTGCAGGTATTAAGAATATAGCCTTTCCTGCACCAAAATAATCATTAGCAGAACCAAAGGCATAGTTTAATAGCATGCTTTGAAAGGATGTAGAGGTAACCACTATTCCTGTGATATATGCACTGCTTACTGGAAAAACCTTAGGTATAGTTGCAATCACTGTTGGAAAGGTTATGGCAAAGAACAAGCCGGAAAGAGCAATCAAAAACAATGCACCTTCTCCTAGTAGTAATCCTCCGGTAAATAGGACTAAAGCAATTATTAATGAAACAATAACCGTTTTAAAGCTGCCTAATCTTTCAACAACAAATCCCCCGAAGAGCCTTCCTAAAGCAAAGATTAAAAAGAAGGCTGAGAGATATACAGAAGCAGAATTTTCCCCCAGGGAATATTCCTCAGCTAAATAATTTACCAGCCAGTTAGAGGTACATATTTCAGCAGCCACATAGGTTCCAAGAGCAATCATATATAAAACTATCAACCTATTACTAAATATCTCCTTTATAGAGAGCTTTTCTTCAGCTTTCTTTTCCTTTACCTCAGGGAAGGAAATAAAAAACAGAATTAAAAATAATATACCTATTGCTACTGCAACGATTAAGTAAAGCTGTCTCCAGCTGATTCCTTTATCAAGGAAAAAGCCAAAGCTTCGCTGCCCGATGGTAGAACCAAAGCCATAAAAAAAGTGCATAAGATTCATTGCAAGGCTTTGAAAGCTTAAGACAATAACAGGCAGCAGGGTGTTTCCTGCGATCCCAGCAAATCCAAGGCCAGCACTGTTTATTCCTATCCATATTGCAAAAGCTAAGAAGCTCTGACTAATAGACATCATAACCAGAGAAAGAATTAAAATTATAACTCCAAGAGTCAGTACCAGTTTCTGACCAAGTCTTTCACAAAGGTAGCCTCCTAAAAAGTTTGCTATCATATAGGTTAAAGAGGTACCCATTATCATGTATGAAATTTCCTTGTCCCCAATGATAAAATACTCTTTAAAGCCAGGGATGAATATCCCCTTACTATTTTCCGTTATACCAGCCAAAATCATTACTACAAATAAAATTATTAGTGCACCGGGGAATCGGGTGCGTATCTTTTGTATCATTTAAGTACCTCCACAAATTTATCCACAGAATAATTACCTTTTTGATTATATCATACTAATTTGCAATATAAAGCTATTGATATTTTTTATTGGTTATGTTTATATGAATTATATTAACTACCATTTGTAGGAGATGATTTTTTGAATAAGCAGAATATAGGAAAGCTACGACTTTTTTTAATGGGGCTTACTAACCGTTTTGAAGAAAACCAATCAATATTTAAGAGCATAAATGTCACCTTTTCTTCAGGTCTTAAGGAATTTAAAGGAAGAGGCCATTATGAGGAAGGGAAGATAAGCTATAATTTTAACGGCAGAACAGAGCTTTTAAGCCTTTCAGAGGTATTTGAAGCCATAATTGATGCAGCTGAAAACTATGAGGCTGTAAATCTTATCTATAGCGAAAGAGGAAGCAATATCCTCATCCAGGGAGATAATAAAAATGTAAAGATGACTACCAGTGAAGATTCTGTGGAGGAAGAGCTAGAGGATACAAAGCCTTCTGCAAATATTGTAAAAGGTACTTCAGGGCTTCATATTTCAGAGACTTCCACTCTATTAAATAGAGATTATTACATAAAGGCTGGAAAGGCTGATGCTCTATTAAAGGAAATTGGTATCATGTCCAAGGATGGAAAGATAAAAAATAGCAAAATAAGAAAGTACAATCAGATTGATCATTATGTAGAGCTTTTAGAAGGAATTATCGATACCCTTCCAAGAAATCAAGTAATAAATATCTTAGACTGCGGCTGTGGTAAATCCTATCTAACCTTTGTCCTTAATTATTACCTCACAGAGGTGAAGAAGCTTAAATGCCACTTTATAGGGATCGACATTTCCCCTCAGGTTATTGAGTCTTCAAAAAAGATGGCTGCTAATCTGGGCTACAGAAATATGGAGTTTCACGCCTTAGATATAAACAGCTATGAGCCAAAGAAAAAAATTCACGTAATTATATCCCTCCATGCCTGCGACACGGCAACGGATATGGCCCTCGCTGCAGGAATCAGAATGGACTCAGAAGTAATAATAGCTGTCCCCTGCTGTCATAGAGAGCTCCTAAGCCAATATAACTATGAGCCCTTTAAGGGAATATTAAAGCATGGCATATTTAAGGCAAGGATGTCTGATGTCCTAACAGACGGTATGCGCTCCATGCTCCTAGAAGCAAAGGGCTACGAGGTTTCCGTGGTGGAATATATCTCCCCCTTAGAGACACCAAAGAATCTAATGATCAGAGCCATAAAGAAGACCGAGGAAAGACCAGAGCTTATGGATGAGTATCATAACCTCATGGGCTCCTTAGGAGTTTATCCCGCTTTATATAGATTTTTAATGGAGCAGGATTACAATAATTAAATATAACACAGCCCTAAAAATTAGTATCATCTAATCTTTAGGGCTTTTCATTATATTAAAAGGAGTACTTAGACGTATGCGGTATATGTTCCATTTTTTTATATTCCAATATATAATTAATAGTACTCGTTATACATTCTATTTTATTAATCTTCATATTTCCTTCTTCATTAACAAGGTAAAAGGTCATAAACTCATTTATTCCTTCTATTTTACTTGATTTTCTATTGGTAGCCTCAATAGAAACATCTCCATTTTGATAGTGCGTTACAGTTCCATGAAGGTCAATTTTACCTTCCTTAAGATTCTCATAATCATCTTCTGTAATATTGGCTGTAACTAAATTTGCTATATCTTCCTTATTACCATTCTTTATATTATTTTGAAATGCTACAATCATATCTTTTATACTCTTACCTAGCTTCTCATATTCTGTACTATAAAGCTCTGATCCATCACCTAATAGCTTCTGAAGCTAAGTATTTGCTCCAGCTACACTGCTATAATTTTTCTTGGAGGTATATCTATATATATGTTCTCCTGTTTCTGTAGATGCTATCTCATCTACGCTACCACTACTATAATATATATTGATAATAAAAGTAGGACTACTATTATTCGGTTCTCCATCAGGCCCATTTTTATAATAATTTGCCTCAGTTCCTTTTAAGGATTGAAAAATTTCTTCAATTTTCTCCTTATCTTTGTCTATATTATATCTTACCTCAATATACCCCCATGCCTCTCTATCGTAATAAGGGTATAGAACTCCTAGCTCCTCTACATTTTTTAATTCATCTGTTAGCAGTGTTTTTATTTCATTATCATCAGTATTTAATTCATCTTCATTATTTAAATCCTCGTCATCAGCTTTTACTTCATCCTCAGCATTCAATTGGTCATCCTCAGTGTTTAACTGCTCATCATTTGTATATAATTTCTCTTGTTTTTCTATATCCTTGGGCTCAGGTCCTGGGGCTATATCGCCATTTTCAACGCAGCCTACTAAAAAAGAGACTAATAGAAAAACCGCTATCAACCTTATAATCTTAATCACACAATCTCTCCCTTAAATATAAATTTTTACTAGTCCTTATAACTATTAATACGTAGATAATTGAAATTAGATTTATAGTTTATTAAATACTTTTTTACTTTATTAATATTTTATAGTTTTTTTATTCAAAACTTGTATTGACAAAGAAAAATATGCTCGTATAATAATATGTAAATATTAAATATTCTGAATACATTAAAGACCATGATGAGAAGAGTACGGTAGGATGGTAGTTAAAGAGAGCCGCAGATGGTGAGATTGCGGTACGGATTTCTACTCGGAAGAACAGCTCGGAGTCACCGACCGAAAGCCTTTAGGCAAGTAGACTCGGGCGCAGTTAGAGCGTTACAGCTAACAGGTATAAATTTTATTTATAATAAAACCGTACCGGTGAGAGGGCCTTTAATGGCTTATGTGGGTGGTACCGCGGAGGATATACGTCTTCGTCCCTTTTTGGGATGAAAGGCGTTTTTTTATTTTATGAATAAAATTTTCACCACATATGGCAGCTTTTATTTTAGGAGGGTGAAAAATATGAAGAGAACTAAGTATTGTGGCTTATTTACAGAAGAGGACATTGGGAAAACTGTTTGTGCCTGTGGCTGGGTACAGACAAAAAGAGATTTAGGAGGAGTGTTATTTATTGATTTAAAGGATAGAGAAGGACTCCTGCAGGTGGTTTTTGATTTAAAATATCTTTCAGAGGA
>JAEXSY010000007.1 GCA_023440105.1 Bacillota bacterium | reverse complement strand
GAGCTATAGGTATACTTTAATAGATTATACAAAAAGAGATAATTATTAGATAAACAAAGGAGTGAGTTTATAATATGTTAGTTAGCATGAAGCCTATTTTAGAAGAGGCAACAAAGAAAGGGTATGGAGTAGTAGCACCTAATATATTTGATGGATATACAATAGAAGTAGCATTTAAAAATGCTCTAGAACTTAGGGCACCAATGATTTTGGATACTAATGGTGATATTGAATATTTAAGATACCTAGCTGAAATTTCCAAATATTACAGTAATAAGTATCCTCAAGTTCCAGTTGCTCTTAACCTAGATCATGGTCAGGATTTTGAAAATGTTATGGCGGCAATCAATGCAGGTTTTACCTCAGTAATGATTGATAAGTCATCAGCTTCCTTTGAGGATAATGTAAAAGAAACTGCAGAGGTGGTAAGGGCTGCTCATATGGTAGGAATAGCTGTTGAGGCAGAACTTGGACATGTAGGTATCGGAAAAGATTATGAGAACTCAAAAAATAGCAATTTAACTATGCCAGAGGATGTTGTAAAATTTGTTGAATTAACAGATGTTGATTGTCTTGCCATAGCTGTAGGAACAGCTCATGGTCATTATGCAGGTACCCCTTATATAGATTTTCAAAGGCTAGATGATATAAGAAAGGTAACTGATATACCACTTGTATTGCATGGAGGATCATCAACTGGTGATGAGAATCTAAAAAATGCCATAAAGCATGGTATCAGCAAAGTAAATATAGGTACAGACTTGGGAGATGCTGGTATAAAGGCTATTAATGAGTTCTTAGCAAGCTATGATCCACATAGAAGAGGGGTTATAGAATATGTTTATGAAGCTGGAGCACAGGGGTTTGGTGAAAAAATGAAGCATTATATGGAACTATTTGGGGAACGCAATATCTGGTAGTTTATTAAATGGCTACGTCACTAAAGAGCAACATATAATTATTTAATGGTAAGAGATGCAGTATTGCATCTCTTACTTTGTAAAATCTTTATTATTATTCTATAGGAGGTATACATGACAAAAGAGAGAAAAGTGATATTTGCTACTGCTGCTGTAGGCTTTATGTCCAATGGGGGTATGGTGATTTCTCCTGCACTGGCAAGCATAATAGCATATTTTTCAGATATACCAGTAACCTTTGTACAGATGTTGATTACTGTACCTGCGTTAATGATGATTCCAGCGTCCATAATATCAAGCTATATAAATAGACGTTTTCCTACAAAAAAGATTTTTATAGTATGCCTTATAGCTCTATCTATATCAGGAATCATGCCTTTTTTAGTACAAAATTTTATTATTATATTCATAAGCAGAATTATTGTTGGCGTAGCCATAGGGTCCATGACTCCATTAGCAAACGCATTGATTGCTAACAATTTTTATGGTAGGGAGAAAGATAGGGCGATTGGTATATTTACCGCTGCTGAGAGCATAGGAGGAGCATCAATGGTTTTTTTTAGTGGCATTATTGTTAAGCTAGGCTGGAAATATAATTTTCTTATATATTTAATTGCTGTAATAGAATTGCTAGTCGTTATATTATTTTGTCCTAAAGATGATAAAACTTACTTCAGTGGTATAGAAAATAGTGAAAAAAAATCATCAAAAATTATGAATCCTACTATAATTTATGTATGGATTGTATTTTTCATTTATATGGGATTCTTGAATACATTTCCTCCTAATATAGCATTATTTATAGAGGGTGAAGGCATAGGCACAAGTGCTGTCTGTGGTACTGCTTCAGCTCTATTCCTAGTTAGTGGTTTTGTATGTGGTTTGGTATATAGCAAAATAACTGCAATATTTAAAGAGTACACCTTTGTTTTAGGACTTGCAGTAACAGCGATGGGAGTAGTAATAGTAGCAAATTCATATAGTGCAATTGTAGTAATTTCAGGTGCTATTGTAGCAGGATTTGGAATGGGTATAACTCTTCCTACAGGAAATCTTAAGAGTGCATCAAGTGTTTCTCCTTCACAATCAGCCTTGGCAATAGCAATAGGTGCAACATCCTATCAATTAGCTCAATTTATGACTACCTTCCTTGTAAATCCAATAGCAACAGCCATTTTTGGTGAAGGAGTGGTTAGAGGGAGGTTCCTTGTATCTGCAACAGTCTTATGTGCCTGGTCAGCTCTTATATTCTTGTTTACAGTGATTGCAAAGAGGTTAAGAATAAGAGTTTAGCGATTAGACTGTTGAAATAGAATAGTGTCTTAATATTCACTATATTAGGAGGAAGAAATACTATGAAGTTTAGTTATTTAGGGAGAATAGGTCTTAAAGTGAGCCGTCTTTGTCTTGGTACCATGAATTTTGGACCACGTACCGATGAAAAAGAAGCCTTTGAAATCATGGACAGAGCCCTGGAGGCAGGAATTAATTTTTTTGATACTGCCAATATATATGGATATTTATACGGACAATCTGAGGAGATGCATACCGGGTGGTCAGAGGAAATAATAGGTCGCTGGTTTGCTCAAGGAGGAAATAGGCGAGAAAAGGTTGTTCTTGCTACAAAACTATATTGTGATATGTACGACGGAAATGATGGACCTAATGGAGAAGGGCTTTCTGCATATAAAATTCGTAAGGATATTGAAGGGTCTTTAAAGCGTCTGCAGACAGACCACATTGATTTATATCAGATGCATCATATTGAACGTCATGCCCCTTGGGAGGAAATGTGGGGGGCTTTTGAATCTATAATAAATCAGGGAAAGGCAATCTATATTGGTTCCTGCAACTTCGGAGCAAGGCATCTAGCATATGCTCAAGCAAAAGCAGAGAAACGTAATTTTCTTGGTCTTGTAAGTGAACAGCATAGATATAGCCTTGTTTGTAGGCTGCCTGAACTGGAAGTTATCCCAGCTGTGGAGGAGCTAGGACTTGGTTTTATGCCGTGGAGCCCTTTGGGAGGAGGCTTGCTCAGTGGAAATATACTTAAACCTTCTTCGGGTATCAGTAGAAGCTCAGAAGTTGCACATCAATTGATGGCAGACCAGCGCAGACAGTTGGAAGCTTATTCTTTATTATGTAAGGATATTGGTGAAAGCGAATCCAATGTTGCTCTTGCATGGCTGTTATCAAATCCAGCAGTTACTTCACCTATTATTGGTCCAAGAACTCTTGGACAGCTGGAAAATGCCTTACAGGCAGTTAATATTAAGCTTCCGAAAGACGTCCTAAAAAAGCTTGATGAGATATTCCCAGGTCCTGGAGGAGCATCTCCAGAGGCTTATGCTTGGTAAAACTTAAAAATACTAGGTTTGTAATCTTGATAGAATATAAGCGGTTGGCTCAGCTAATAATAATCCGAGCCTACTGCTTTTTTTAACAATTAATACATTCTAGTTTTTCGATATAAATTAGTTCTGCTATAAATATGAAAATTTTCCTATTGAAATTGAAAAAATAATTATTCTTAGTAAAATAAAAAGTAACAAAGGGTTATTACATCATATAAAGTGCTATAAAAAGGCACAGAGATTAAGTATAAAAGTGTACAAGGAGTAGAACTATGAGATTACAAAAAATAGCATCAAAAAGTGATGGACTGCAATTAGAACTATCAATAATTGAGCCACAAACAGATGCTAAAGGAATTGTTCAACTAAGTCATGGTATGGCAGAACACAAGGAAAGATACTATGACTTTATGAGCTATTTAGCTAAGCAAGGATATATTTGTGTAATCCACGATCACAGAGGCCATGGAGCTAGTGTAATGCAAAAGGAGGATCTGGGGTATTTCTATAGTGAAGATATTAATTGTATCGTTGATGATTTGTATCAGGTTACAGAGCTTATGAAGAAAAGGTATAAAGGGCTTAAGGTAACCTTATTTAGTCATAGCATGGGAACATTGGTAGCTAGTAATTACCTAAAAAAATACGATTCACAAATAGAAAAAGTGATATTATGCGGACCGCCAACAAAAAATTCACTGACTCCAGTAGCAATATTTTTGGCAAAAGGCTTTAAGCTATTTAAGGGTGATAGGTATATAAATAATTTTTTGAATAAATTATCCTTTGGAGGCTATAACAAAGGCAATGAGCTGGGATTTCAATGGTTATCTACAAACACTGAAATAGTAAATAAATATAATGAAGATGAATTATGTGGCTATACCTTTACAACCAACGGCTTCATAAATCTGTACAAGCTCCTCAAGGAAGCCTTTAATAAAAAGGACTGGAAGGTAGGAAATAGGAAATTAGATATTTTAGTTATAGCAGGCAAAAATGATCCAGTTATACAAAGTGAAAGTAAATTTAATAGCTTAGTAAGCTTTTTAAAGGAAGTTGGATACAAGAATATAGAGTCAAAATTATATGAGGGTAAAAGGCATGAATTGTTAAATGAGATAGGTAATGAACAAATATATAAGGATGTACTAGAGTTTATTGAAAAGCAATAATATTGTATGGGTTATTTTTTAGTTAAAAAGACCAGAGGTTTAGATTCTTTTAATTCCTTACCTCTGGTTTATTATTTTCAGAAAATTTTTATGTACTCGTTTTCCTTACAATGTCTGCCTTTGATAATTACTTCTATTTGCTATAATTAAGTTGCAAATGATTTTTTAAATTATTTTACCAAAGAGCCTTTAAATACATAAATCAAAGAAAAGAGGAGATTATAAATGGAAATTACTAAGGATATCATATACATCGGAGTAAATGACCATAATATCGACCTATTTGAAGGACAGTATATTGTGCCTAACGGTATGGCATATAATTCTTATGCAATCCTTGATGAAAAAACTGCAATTATGGATACTGTGGATGCACGCTTTACCCAGGAATGGCTGAATAACATTGAGAATGCACTAGGGAGCAGAAAACCAGATTACCTTATCGTGCAGCATATGGAGCCAGACCATTCGGCAAATATTGCAAATTTTATGAGGGTATATAGGGATGCAAAAATCGTTGCTTCCGCAAAGGCATTTACTATGATGCAGAACTTTTTTGGCACAGATTTTGGTGATCGTAAGATAGTTGTTGGTGAAGGTGACAATCTTTTTCTCGGAAGGCATACTCTTACCTTCGTAACTGCGCCTATGGTCCATTGGCCAGAAGTTATCGTAACCTATGACAGCTACGACAAAGTACTATTCTCTGCCGATGGCTTCGGGAAATTTGGTGCCCTTGATGTGGATGAGGAGTGGGATTGTGAGGCTCGCCGTTACTATATAGGCATTGTGGGAAAATACGGTAGGCAGGTTCAGGCTCTCCTTAAAAAGGCCGAAGGACTGGATATTGAGAAAATTTGCCCTCTTCACGGTCCTATACTTACGGAAAATCTCGGCCGCTATGTAGGTCTTTACAATACATGGTCATCTTATGGCGTAGAAAGTGAAGGCGTAATGATTGCTTACACTTCCGTTTACGGAAATACTAAAAAGGCAGTTGAAATACTTGCTGAAAAGCTGAAAGCAAAGGGTTGTCCCAAGGTTGTTGTAAATGACCTTGCCCGCTGTGATATGGCCGAAGCAGTTGAAGATGCATTCCGTTACGGAAAGCTTGTCCTTGCAACCACAACCTACAATGCAGATATTTTCCCTTTCATGAGAGAATTTATTGAACATCTCACTGAGCGCAACTTTCAAAATCGCACAATAGGTCTTATGGAAAACGGAAGCTGGGCACCTCTTGCGGCAAAGGTAATGTGCGGTATGCTTGAAACCTGCAAAAACATAACTTTCACCGATACCACAGTACATATTAAGTCTGCCTTGAATGATGAAAGCAATTCGCAGGTCGAAGCACTCGCCGGGGAGTTATGTCGTGATTATACATTTTGAGATAAGTAATGAAGGAATATATCAGGACGGACTAGAGTTTATTGAAAAGCAATAATATAGTATATTATTTACACATAGCTAGCAGGCTGCCAGCAAGTAAAGTTGGCAGCCTGTTCCTGACTTAATTACTATTTATGTGAGTATTACAAGAAGTAATATAATTTAAGCTTCGCTAAATGAGGTTAAAAGGTTTAAATAATGATTTGCTTCCCTCAGTACGTGATCTCCAAGAAGTGGAAGGATAATTGACCTAATTTTGCAATTTAAAAGACCTTCCGTAGCCTGTGATTTAAAATCTCTAAGCTTAATAGTTTCCTTCAGAGTATTATCAGTTAAGTCAGCTAAATCTAAGGAAGCTTTGTTCATGGCTGAAGCTTCTTCTCTTAGAACTTCAAATTCTTTTCCGAAATTATTTGCTATATCAAATAGCTCCTCTTCTGTTGGGTCTAGCAGCCCTCTGATAAAGAAGGAATGCTCAGACATTATTCTGTTCCAGAAGGCTTCCTGCTGAAGCATGTCACTCTTCATATCAACTTCAATACCATTTTGAAGCCTTGTCAAAAGCTCTCTGAAAAACAATGCTTCTCGGAGTATATGATCAATTAATAGTGGGTAAGTATTAGTAAAAGTTCTGCAGGACAGTACATCCTGTAAAAGCCGAGTTTTAAATTCAGCAATCATTGTGGTTGCACTTATGGAATGGTGGTTCAGCATATAAACCTCTTCTGCCATCCTGGATAGATTCTTATTATTCATGCCAGGAGACAGTGAAAGCTCCCTGAAAGTTAAGCTTGAGTCTATAAAAATCCCACTGGCAGCTTCTGTTGCCTTTTCTGCATCTAGAGTATATTTTGTTACTATTTCATTTGAGCCTAATACCCCGGAAGGTATAACTCCATCGGATAGGAAAATCGCATGGGAAAGCAATCTTGTAAATTCATTTTTAAAGCTAGACGCCTGGTTAATTAATCCTTTATCCTTTGCTGTAAAAGCTGCTTCTAAGAATATAGAGTGTTCCTTCATTATTCTCAGAAAGAATAGGTTTAGCTCTAAGGATTGATTGATAAATTTTAACTTTGATATCATCTTTACTCCCAAATATATTCATAACACCATTATTATAATATTCAGCTATGGCGTTTTTGTGTTAAAATTCATCCTCATGCTTTCTAAAAAACTCATAATAAATACGCACATTCTCTAGCTCAGTCCACTTTTTTACATCAACTATATCCTCATCTAGGTCGTATATCTTAACACCCTTCATAGCCGGCAGGAAAGGCGAATGGGTGGATATCACAAACTGGCAGCCTTTTTACGTTATATAGAAAATTGATATTGTTTATAAGCACTATCTGAGAAACAATGGAATTCCTTTTTAATCCTAATTTTATAAAATTATAAGTTTCTTATACATACTTTGTGAAGAAATTTAGAATGTATTTTAGTATATATTGTTGAAATTCAGAAATATAAGAAATATTATGTTATAATTTAAGTAAATGTTTTTGAGAGTATTAATGTTGGGAGGGCAAAGAGCTTTATGAAAAGAAAGAATAAAATCTATTTAGAAGTTGAGAAGCATTCTAGAATAGATGCTAATAGTGATGCTGCTTTTGGTGTTACTGCTTCTGAAATTGCCTCTTATCTAGATTTAGATAGAGGAAATGTAAGTAAGGATTTAAATTCTTTAGTTAAGGAGGGATTAATTGTAAAGCTTCCAGGTCGCCCAGTTAAGTTCGTGGATAAAAAAATATATAGCCAAGTTAGTTCTTTAAAGAGTGAAGATGATAAGAAATATAGAGATAGAGACTCAGCTTTTAGCGATATTATAGGACAAGAGGGATCATTAAAAACAGCTGTGATGAAAGCCAAGGCAGCTGTCCTTTATCCTCCAACGGGACTCCATACCTTGATAAATGGACCAACAGGAACAGGAAAAACCACCTTTGCCAAAGAAATGTATAAATATGCTCTTGAGAAAAAGGTTTTAGACCCTAAGGCTAAATTCGTGGTATTTAATTGTGCAGAATATGCCGAAACCCCCCAGTTAATAGTTTCCCAAATTTTTGGACATACAAGATCAGCCTTTACAGGAGCAGAAAAAGATAAGAGAGGTCTTGTGGAAGAGGCTGATGGTGGAATATTATTCTTAGATGTGATTCATAGATTACCTCCAGAGGGGCAGGAAATGCTCTTTACCCTTATGGATGAAGGCAAATTCCGAAGATTAGGTGAAACTGAAACCATAAGAAAAGCACAGGTATTAATAATAGGAGCTACAACAGAATGCTTAGAGGAAAGCCTTCTAAAGACATTTTTGAGAAGAATGCCTGTAGTTATAAAGTTGCCTTCCTTGAAGGATAGGCCTCTTGTAGAAAGATTACAGTTTATAGAACAATTTTTATTTATTGAGCATAGAAATATGGGTGTATCAATGAGAATACATAAAGAGGTGATATTAGCTCTCTTATCCTATAAGTGTTCTGGCAATATTGGACAATTGAGAGCTGATATTCAAATTATGTGTGCTAAAGCTTTTTTGGATTATAATGATAAAAATAAGGAAATGGTAGACTTGGATGAATCTTCAATACCAATAAATATGCAGGCATCTCAGTTTTATATCATGGAAAATGATAACAATCTTTTAAGCTTTATTAATAAATCTGATGATAGGTATGTTTTATATCTAAGAGAACACAGTCATAACCTTGAGCAGGATTATAATAATTTTGGAACAAGCTATAACATTATAAGTAAAAATTACTATATATATAATAAGTTTCTATCGGAGAGTAAAGAAGATATTTTAGAGACTGACGATATTAATATTTACTTGAATAATTTATCTATCTCCTGTGGAGACAATGTTACTGGCTTTAGTAAGGAAGCTATTCTTAAATATGTTGATGAGAATGTATACAATGCGGTAGAGGAAGTCTTAAGTTTTGTTGAGATGACTATAGGGAGGCAGTTATCTGATAGAACGAGAGTTGGCTTTATAATGCATATTAATTCCATATATAATGGAATAGAAAAAAATATAAATATTAAACAGGATAATCTATTAAAGGCTATAGAGATTCATCCTAAGGAAGCTAAAGTAGCAAAGCTTATTATAAGAATATTGGAGGATGAACTTAAGATAAAAATTAGTAATAATGAAATTGGGTTTATTACAATGTTTTTATGCACGGATTATGAAACAGGAACCTATAAAAATATCGGAGTTGTAATTGTAGCTCATGGAGAAAGTACTGCGACAAGTATCGCAGACACTGCAAATAAAATATTAAACGTAGATCATTGTAAAAGTATTAATATGAAGTTAGAGGATTCTATAGAAGAGGTATATAAAAGAACCCTTAAAATAGTTGAGGAAATTAACGAAGGGAAAGGGGTATTACTACTATTCGATATGGGGTCTCTTCATACCTTTTCAGAAAGGATAAGTAAGGATACCAATGTAAAGGTAGTATCCGTGGGAATGGTATCTACACTTATGGCTGTTGAAGCAACCAGAAAAGCCATGTTAAGAGATGGAAATCTTGAAAAGATTGCTAGTGAGCTTGAGAAAATGGGACCCGAGCTTTTTGATACTTATCATAAGTTAGATATTAATAAGCATAGTGATAGAAATATCATTGTTGTAACTTGTATGTCTGGAATTGGAGCTGCTGTGAAGATAGGGGAGATTGTAAAAGAAATTACGAAAATAACTGATGAAGATAATGTTGTTTTTAAATATCTAGATTGTTATGGTAATGATAAAAATGGCAATAGGCTTAGCAA